>NZ_CP176417.1:302954-605909 GCF_046245175.1 Lysinibacillus sp. 38-6 | reverse complement strand
TTTATAAATTCTTTTGTCACGTGTAAAACTTTTTTAACGCTTTCGACGGAATCATCTACAGGATTAATGCCGATAACGGCGTCACCTATACCATAGGACAGTCCTTCTTTTAAGGAAGCAATAATGCCATCGATATTGTCTGTAGGGTGGTTCGGCTGTAATCTTGAAGAAAGCGTGCCCTTTTGCCCAATCGTAATATTACAAGTTGATAAAATTTCTACTTTGTTCGCTGCATGCACAAGATCTAAGTTAGACATTAACTTTGTGACGGCTGCAATGATTTCTGAATTCATGCCTTTACTTAAACGTTTTAACTCTTGATCCCCTGTATCATTCGATAAAATATATTCGCGCAGCTGTTCCATACTCCAATTTTTTATTTCGCCGTATATTTGTTCATTAATATCGCCTTCAATAATACGTGTCACTTCATCATTTTCGGGTGGTACTAGCGGATGCTCGCGTATATCTTTAACTAATAATTCACTTAGCACCGCTTTTGCGGCAATGCGTTGTTGCACAGATTCAGCAGCAATACCGGCTAGCTGATCACCTGATTTTTCCTCATTGGCCTTCGCCATTACGTCTTTTAATGAATGAAAATTATATTTTTCGTTACCAAATATCACCGATAAATTCACATTCATCCTCCTTACTTTGAGTGGAAAGCGAGTGTTTTGACGACAACTGGGACAACACCTGAAGGCAGCACTTCCCCAATGTCAATATAATCACCTGTTTCTACTTTAATTTGATCGATACATAGTATAGGAACTGTTGGATTTATGGCTTGTAGCGTTTGCCCTATGACCTTTGCATAATCTGATTGAATGACTATGATAATCGGCATGTCCTTGGAGCTTGTTGTTCCTAAGTATCGTAAAATGGCCTCGCACAATGCATGGGCATCTTGAAAACTTAAATACGGTAACTCACTAAAATAAAGTGCAAAAGGTGCGCGGTGATCATCCAGTGAAAAAAGTGCATCTGCTCTGTCCACTGCTGTCTTCACGATTTGATCAAACGCTTTTGTTGCTACACTTGAGCAATTAAATACAGGTATATTTTTTAACGGTAATATATCCGCATCAACTTGAATCGTTGCACCACTAATTTCTGTTGTTTGGGTTCCTGCTCCAGTTACTGTAGCGCGAGCAGTTTCCTGCGGCTGTAGCCATAAAAACGCTTGCAGTTGCTCATGTTGTAGAAGCATGTTCGCTAGTCTTTCACCAATATCATCAAATTGGCGTTGCGCACAATCATGAGCATAAATGCAAGAAGCTACACCACCTGAAAAAACGATTGCATCTACAGGCTTATGCCAATTTGGTAAATGTCCTAACAATAATGGATGTTGTGCATCTTGTAGTTGTCCGCTTAACGTGTTAGCTAAAAAGTCCGCCATTTCTTGAATAAGTTGTACAACGCGCTCGTCTTGTGCCGAGTCACCTACTTGTAATGGATTGGACCAATGCGTCATTAGTTGCTTTATAGGCGGTGAGATAGAATAGACTTTGCCATGCTGAAATTCAATTAATCTACCACCAACATGCAAAGTACATGTGCCAATAACTTCACCAAACTGCATGACCGCAATATTAGCTGTACCACCTCCAATATCGATATTGGCAATGACTTTGGCCGTGTTTTTTGACAGTTGAACAGTACCTGCTCCTTTAGCAGCAATAATCCCTTCTAAATCAGGTCCTGCTGTCGCCACTAAAAAATGACCGGCTGTGTCCGCAGTGGCATGAACAACTTCACTGGCATTTTCTTTCGTAGCCGATTCACCTGTAATAATAATGGCGCCTGTTGAAATCTCTGCAGGTGCAATTTGAGCAAGTTGATATTGCTGAAAGATAAATTGGTGGATTGCTTTCATATCGATAATGTCCTCATTGAGAAACGGTGTTTTAATAATTGGACTTTGATACAACACCGTTTTTTCAATTATTTCTATCCGTGGCACATGTGTCACACCAGCAACGTTTTTTAACAGCAAACGACTAATAACCATCTTTGTTGTACTTGTGCCAATATCAATGCCTGCACTATAAATTTTTTCTGTCTTCAATTGATCCTCCCTCTTTGCCACTACTGGCAATATGTGAGATAAGGACTATCACAATCCTTGACAAATTGACGAATTTCCTCGTCTGAACGGAGTTGAATAAGGGGCGCAATATAGTCAATACCTAGCTTTTGCCACGAAGAAGTTTTGACGATTGGCCCGTATGTCATGACATTTTGTAATAATGTCGTTGCTCTTGCTACATCCGCTAATGGTGCATCAATTTTTGTAATGACGCCAATTTGAATTTTAGGAATACCTAAGCTAAATTGCGGCGGAAAAACACTTCTTGACGAAGTAGCATCTTGCAAATAAATGACATGTGTTACTTCTAGCGATGTGGCCATAATATTTCTGTAATACATCGGATTTTCTATATATTCGCCAGGTGTATCCACAATCCAGTCATCAAAAACAAGTGCTTGCGTTTTATGGGCTTTTTTATCTTTGCCTAATAATGCATTCATCAGCGTCGACTTACCAGCTTGCACACCACCTATGATCATTACTCGATTTTTCATGTGGCACATCCTATGATTTCGTTATTTTAGAAGGTGTATAACCTAACTTTTCTGATAAAAAACGATTGATTTCCAACATTGCCATTTCGACTTCAGAGACACTGCCCACAATAACGAGACTGCCTGTAAAACGATCTAAAAATCCCAATTTTACATTGGCTGCCTTTGTCGCTAGATCCCCTGCAATAATGACCGTTTCGCTCGGTGTACAAGTCATAATGCCCAGCGCACCAGCTTCTTGAATGCCAAGCTTCTGAAACATATCGGGATCAGGATTGGCAATGAGATGACTTAATGTTAGTTGCTTACCTGGCACAAATTCCTGTATAAATCGTTTCTTTTCTTCCATCACATGGCTCACCACTTTCTATTAAGACTTTTGATCTGTTAAATATTCTCCCTCTTTAATAATGCCGGCCTTGCGATCTTCTAGCTCCAATTTCAAAGCAGTTGGTACAGATAGCTTATAAGCTAAAAGAATAGCAAGCACCCCTGCGAGTAACTTCCCTGCCATTACCGGTAAAATAATAGTTGGTTGGAAATTCGCAGTAAACGATAAATGATCGCCTAACAGGAATGCTGAGCAAACGCCAAAAGCAATGTTGATCACTTTATCTTTTGGTGGCATCTGACGAACTAGGGTAAACATCGCCAAAATATTAGCACTCGTTGCTAAAATCCCAGCACTTCCGACTGATGACAGACCTAATTTCTTCCCGGCTGTTTCAAGCGGTTTCGAAGCGTACTTTCGTATTAAGTACACCATTGGGAAAGCACCAGCTAACATAATACCGATATAGCCAGCTGTCTCCAATGCACGGAATTGATCGACGCTGTCTGCCATAATCGGGTCAAAGCCCCATGCCCCAAAAATCTTTGTAAATAGACCTGTAAAAATTTCGACAATAGAGAATACAAGCACTAGCTTAATCGCTGCATCCATCACCCGTCCAAAAATCATAAAGCCTTTAATCATGCCATTTGGAATGAGCTTTAGCCCTAACGCAATTAAAATAACGAAAATAAATAACGGTAATAAGTTAAGCAATATTTGTAAAACCGAAATAGCAAAAACATACGTTGGTGCATCGGTAGTACTAATCACTTCACGCACTTCCGTGTTAAACATCACAATCATAATCGACGAAATAAATGCACCAATTGGAATCGTTAATACGCCCGCCATAATACCTAATGCCATATACTTATGATCCCGCTTGTCTAACATTGCCAGACCCATCGGAATCGAAAATACAATGGTCGCACCTGACATAAAACCGACTACTAGCGCCATCACCCATCCTTCATATGATTCCTTCAAGGCATTTGCTAATTGATAGCCTCCCATATCCGACGCTAAAATGGTCGTTGCCGCTATGGCAGGATCAGCACCAATCAATTCAAAAATCGGACTAATAAATTCACTAATAAACCACGTTAAGTAAGGAATAGCTGCCATGATTCCCGCTGCCGGTACAAAAATATGCCCTACCGTATGGATACCATTCATAAATTCTTTCCCGATCCCATACTCCGCATCACGAATTGCTCCGATTGCACCTAAAACTGCACAAATCATAATAATATAAACGATAATCGTTCCTATCATTGCCATCTTACTTATCCCCCCTTTGATTTTGATAAATATATATAAAAAAAGACGCCATAAAGAAAAAATCTCTTTAAAGCGTCTTTGCTTCAACTATTTACTTGTAATGTATGAATAATGCGTTTTGCGATGGTTACCATTTCCTGCTGACTTTGCATGCTTTCATTGCGAATTTTTTTATAAGCCGCATCTTCACTTAGATTTTCCGATTGCATCAGTAAACCTTTTGCTCGTTCGATCACTTTTCGCTTGTCTAACTCACTTTGCTTATGCAATATTTCCCCGTTTAGACGGTTGAATTTATCAATTTGATGAAATGCCACTTCCAACGCTGGTAAGACATTTTTCTCTGAGAACGGTTTCATAACATAACCTAAAATATTATCTTGTTTCATGTACAATAACAATTCTTTTTCACTGTAAGCTGAGATAAAAAGCACTGGTATGCCGAGCTGTTGTTCAATAATTTTACTTGCTTTTAAGCCATCTAGCTTCGGCATTTTGATGTCCATTAAAATCAACTGTGGCTTATGTGAATAAGCTAGCTCAATCGCCGTTTCTCCATTATTTGCTTGAGCAACGACTTCATAGCCATTATCTTCGAGCATAAACTTCAAATCAATGGCAATAAGTGATTCATCTTCGACAATCATAACTTTCCTAGTCATTTAGGATAAATACCTCCTCACTTACAGGAAACTGAATTTGAGTATGTGTACCTTGTTCACTAGGGATAATGGTAAATGTGCCTGCTAAATCATATTCAACAAGTCTTGTAATAATCTCCATACCGAAAGATGCCTTCACCTCTTGCATGCCAACGCCGTTGTCGACAATATGAAGTGAAATAGAACTTGCATCTTGTAAAAATTGAATTTCGATTACACCTTCCTCGCGATCAATAAAAGCATATTTTAATGCATTTTGGATTAGCTCACAAATAATTAATGCAAGTGATACAGCCTTTTTAGCATGACAATATAACTGGATATCATCATTATGGAACACTAATTGAATGGATGGTGTATGGGTCGTCCCAACCATTTTATGTCCAATCTTTTTAGACAATGCGAACACATCCACTTTTTCTTCGGCATTATCCTCATTTTCTAAAATCAGCTCATAGACTGAGGAAATACTATATATTCGATTTAACGCTTCTTGAAAAGCACCTGCATTTGAAGCGGCTAAGTCATTGCGCATTTGCAAACGCAATAAACTCGTAACCGTTTGTAAATTATTTTTTACGCGATGGTGAATTTCTCGGATAGCAAATGTCTTCATCATTAGTTCATTTTCTTTCAGTTTTAATTCGGTCAGATCATGAATAATAAGTAGCGTCACTTTTTCATTTTGACTGCGAATAGGAATTTTTTTAACGATAAAAGATTTACGTTCTATCGTAATTTCTAAGAAAAAGACATCGTCGCCTTTATCATAGATTTCTTGTAAAAAAGGTAACATAATATTCAATGCAATATTGTCAAAATGCTCAAGACCTGAAAGTTCTGCAATAAATCGGTAACCTGCAGGGTTGCTATAAATCACTTTATTTTCATGATTTGTAAGAATAATGGACTCTACTAATAAATCAGAGACAACCGGTATCGGTTGCGTATTTGGTTCAACGATATGCTCAATTAATGCAAAAGGCATATTTTGAAATTCATCTTTCGGGGCACTTTGCATCTGAACCTTTTTTTCTTGAATCAACACAGCGATAACCTGTCCATCGTCATTAAAGACCGGGACAACATTTTGTTCAACGGTTATCCCTTCTTGTGTAACAGCTCTTGAAATAGATGATTTTTCTTTATGTTTAAAAGCTGCAAATACCGCTGGTTCAAAACTTTCAAAGACAAATTTGCCTATAACCGATTTTTCGTATAAACCAATTTCTTTTGTGGGGAATGCCTCTGCTACAACAATTGCATGTGGTAAATTTTCCAGCAAGCAATCTATGAACATATAGCAATCTGTCAACTTAGCATAATAAGGTAGTGTAGTTTCTAGTTCTACTAACTTCTCAATGTCACTCTCTGATAAGCTTGTATATTTACTACACAGTGATTGAATGCTCGACAGGTCCACCCCCTATCATAGAATACTCAGCAATGCTCGTGACTATTCCTTAAATTTCTTGTCATCATTATAAACCTTTTGCAAAATTATTTTCAAGAAGAAAAATCATTGCATTACAAAGAACTATAAAGTTTAAAAGAGAAATATTCAACACTTTTTTCGACATTATTTGATAATTATTATACTTATATACCAAAAAGCGAGTTTACCTTGTAAAGGCAAACTCGCTTTTTTCTACTTTATTTCTGGTGTCACTGCTAAAATATTTTCAAATGTTTCACGTTGTTTCGCTTCTTCTTCATTTAACAAAATATGAATATCACCATGATCGTTTGATGTGCGAATTAATCGGCCCATACCTTGTTGTAGACGCAATTGCATAAATGGTAATTCTACTTCTTCATACGGATTTTCAGCAAATGTCCGTTTTGCATCAAATAATGGATCATGTGGAGGGAACGGTAAATCATAAATGATGACACGAGTCAGTGCTTCCTCCGGTAAATCTAACCCTTCCCATAAATGATAGGAGCATAACGTTTTAATTGTCCCTTCTTGGAAATCACGGACGATGGCTGATAGTTCACGATCACCCTCAAACGCCACATGCATCCGTTCCATAAGCGGCAATTCTGCTTTAAAGTTTAACATCGCTTGTTTTGATTTAAACAATATTAATGTTTTTTCACCGTCGCGCAACAGTTGTTGGACACGGGCTGTTTTGCTATTTTGAGATAACTCATGCAAGTAAATTCTCATCACCGCTTCATAATCAAATGGTGAAGGTACTGAGAATGATTGGTAATGATGAATACCCAAACTATAAGCAATATAAGAGAAATCTTTATTAACAGATAATGTTGCAGAAGAGAATACAATCGGAAGCTTTTTCGAAAATAATTTTTCTTCTAACACTTCTGTAATAAGGCGCGGCATAATAACAAGCGTTTCCTCACCATCTGTTTCTTCTAGCCAATCGACTGCGTCGCCTTGTGCTGTAAAAATGCGCAGTGAAGCTTGATATTGCTCCAAATATTCTTCTGCCATATTTAACTCATACTCTGGAATCATATACATTTCTGATTCAAAGACGAATTCTTCAAGCAGTATTTCTACATCTGTAATCAGTTGTTTACCATATTTTAAAAGTGTTGCTGATTTATTGATCCGTTTACGTTCTTCTTCAGAAGCGACAATATCATCACGTAGCTGATCAAAAAATAGTTCGTGATCGTCTTGCAACTTTTCCATTGCATACAATGTGCGTTCACGTACACCGTCTACCATTAATCGTTCTAACAGCGGAACGATTGTTCTAGCTTGCACTTTGTACGTCATGGCTTTCTGTGCCGCGTATTCTAATAAATGGCCTTCATCTAGCACCATCATTGATACTTCTGGTAGTAACGCTAATTGTCCTTCACGTTCACGTGATTCTTTCGTTGCTAAATGCTCCATTAAAAAGTCTTGCGAGCAAATAATTAAGTCTGTTGATTTACGGTAATGTGCACGATGTAACGTTTGCCCACAACGATTACGCAGGTCGCATACTGAACATTGCATAATGGCATTATAATTGACTTTGTTCCAGTCTTCATCGCTCACTGTTGGATAATCACTGCGGTCTCCGTACGGTTGCACTGCTATCATCGAGCCTTGTGCATAGACGCCGTCTGGAATTGAAAAAGCAATATCATCAATCCACTCATCCGTTTCGACTTTTTCGGCCTCCTCGAAACGCTTTAAGCATAAGTATTGATCGCGTGATTTCGCTAAACGTACATCAATTTCTAAACCGAGTGTTTTTTGTAATTTATAAATATCGCCGCCCTCTTTTACGAGCTGATCGATTAATGTCTCATCTGCACAGGCAATGAGCGCTGGCTTCCCTGTATAGCGTGCATAAGATACAGCAGGTAGTAAATAGGCAATTGTTTTTCCTGTTCCTACTCCCGCTTCTGCAAATAATACATTTTTCTCTTTTAATGCCTGTTCAATTTGATAAGCCATGAAAATTTGCTCATCACGGCACTCAAATCCTTTCTCCGGTAATTCATCGTAAAGGACGTCACCCATCCAGTCACCTAATGACTCGAAAAATGAGCGATCCTTCGTTAATGCAAATGGTAAAGATTTACGCAATTGACGTTCCCCCTCTTACAATCTGTTCCTATTATACGCGACGAAACGGAAGATAAGAAAAAATCTCATCTCCCGTTGCGCTCGTTAGTCTCGTTTAGACTTTTGTCCCCAGTATTGATAATAATTCGTTTCAATAAATCCATTGAATAACTTACGTTTTTTCGTCGCTTGACGACCGTATAATTCTTCAAAGTTTTTCATGGAAGACAGCATGTATACTGACCAAGTTGGGTAGTTTTTCATGACTTGTCCTAAATCACGAATCACCTGCTCCACAACTTCAACATCACCAATACGCTCTCCGTATGGTGGGTTACCAATCATCACGCCATCTGTAAGCAGTGTTGTAAAATCACGAGCTTGCATTTGTTTAAACGTAATGATGTCACCAAAACCTGCTTCAAGGGCATTTTCTTGCGCAATACTTACCATGCGGTGGTCAATGTCTGAACCAATAATTTCAAGTGGTTGGTCATAATTAGCGATGCTATCTGCCTCATCTCGCACAGCATCCCAAATGTTTGCTTTCATCCATGGCCAACTTTCTGAAATAAATTCTCGGTTATAGCCTGGTGCAATATTTTGACCATACATCGCTGCTTCTAAGGCAATCGTACCCGAACCACAGAATGGGTCTACAAATGGACGATTTGGATTCCATTTAGATATTTGAACGAGCGCAGCGGCTAACGTTTCTTTTAATGGTGCTTCCCCTTGCGCTTGTCGGTAGCCACGCTTATGTAAGCCAGCGCCAGAAGTATCAATGGTAAGTGTAGCCACATCTTTTAAAATTGAAACTTCAATTTTGTATGTTGCACCCGATTCATCTAAAAAGCCAAGTCGTTTGTAATGCTGCTTCAAACGCTCTACAATTGCTTTTTTCGTAATCGCTTGGCAATCTGGTACACTAAATAATTTGGATTTCACTGATTTTCCCGATACAGGGAAGGATGCATCTACTGGTAAATATTTTTCCCAAGGTAGTGCCTTAACGCTTTCAAACAATTGCTCGAAAGTCTTTGCAGGGAATTGTCCTACAACAATTTTCACTCGATCTGCTACACGTAGCCATAAGTTTGCACGTGCGATGGCCGTTTCATCACCTTCAAAATAAACTTTGCCATTGTCGACTGTCGTGTCGTAGCCAAGTGCTTTTACTTCTTGTGCTACAATCGATTCTAAGCCCATTGCAGCTGTTGCTACTAATTTATAGTTTGCCATACTTTATTTCCTTCCTTGATGTTCAATTTCCCAATACTCCATATACTCCAGCAATTCGGGAAGTGGTAATGGTTTGCTGTAATAATAGCCTTGGATAATATCACAGTTCATTTTCCGTAGTATATCCACTTGTTGCGCTTGTTCTACACCTTCTGCCACAACTTTCATTTTCAAGCGATGCGACATTTGAATAATCGCATCCACAACTGCTTGTTTTTCATCGAGCGAAGTAATATGTTGAATGAAGCTGCGGTCGATTTTTAAACAATCGAGCGGGAATCGAACTAAATAGCTTAAAGATGAATAGCCCGTTCCAAAATCATCAATCGAGATTTTAAAACCGAGTTGCTTTAGTCGGACCAGTTTGCTGACCGTTTCCGCTGCACTATTCATCACTGTACGCTCTGTCACTTCTATTTCAAAATTGTTTGCTGACGTATTATAGCGTTCTAATATTGCTTGAATCGATTCTAAAAAGTTTTGCTGTTTAAAGTGAATGCTTGAAATATTAATCGCAATCGGTATTTTACGACCAAATTGTTGTAATTTGATAACTGCTTCACAAGCTTTTTCAAGTATGACTTCACTTAAAGGAATTATAAGACCTGTTTCCTCCGCATACGGAATAAATTCTGCTGGAGAAACAAATCCGAGTCGCTCATTATGCCAACGAACAAGTGCCTCTAGTCCTTGTATATGTTCATTTTCCACCGTAATTTTCGGCTGGAAATGTAGCTCAAATTCGCGATTTTCTATAGCTCTGCGTAACTCTGAGTCCAGCAATAGGACACGTTGAGAGTCCGTTTGCAATTCATCAAAATAAAAGGAATAGCCATTCAGACCATTCTTTTTAGAATATGTCATTGCTTTATCTGAACACGTAATGAGTTGCTCAGAAGTTACCCCATCAACAGGATACATGCTAATACCAATGCTCGTAGAAATAAAGATATCTTGTCCATTTATATTCATCGGTTGTTCAATAATGCCAATAATTTGTTCTGCAAATTTCGCTGCTTCTCGAACATTTTTTACATTCGTTAATGTAACGATAAATTCATCTCCACCGTACCTTGCAATGATATCTTTGTTTTTTAGCAATGTTTGGATACGTTTTGCTGCTTCTTTAAGGATCGTATCTCCAACTGCATGGCCTAACGTATCATTTATTTGTTTAAATCTGTCTAAATCAAGGAAATAGACTGCATGTTGTATTGAATGAGAAATAGTAGAAGACGATTCTAGTAAGCTATCCATTCTCTCAATATAGGCAAATCGATTCGATACATCTGTTAAGGAATCAGTTAACAAACGTTTTTCTAGTTCATTTTCTACTATTTTTCTTTCAGATAAATCTGTGAAAATACCACAGTAGTTTGTGATTTCTCCTATATCATTGGTAATGCTAACAATTGTTAACCATTCAGGATACACATCTCCTGTTTTACGACGATTCCAAATTTCTCCTTGCCAAATTCCTTCTTGTCGTATCTTTTCCCACATTGTCAAATAGAAAGATAACTCATGTACACCTGACTGCAACACCGCGGGCGTTTTTCCCATCACTTCATCGCCTTTGTAGCCTGTAACGAATTCAAATGCTGGATTCACCATCTCTATTTTTTTATGTTTATCCGTAATCATAATGCCTTCAGATACATTTTCAAAAATTTTCTTCAGTAAGGAAGTGGGGTATTTAGAAATCGAATTAATCTTCTCCAGATTATTAATTACTTCGCCCATGTTTCCGCTCCATCCTATCTATCGATACTACCCTTATTTTTTTGAAAAGCGCGTTCCTACACTTTTAAGTAGGTATGTATGTCCGTCTATAACGATTACTGTGATGTTATGACTTCGAAGCGTACCGACAGAGGCATGACCAACATGGTGTTAGTCTACCCTCAGGCGTATATCACGCATGACTAGACATCATTAAGTAACAGATATTATTTTAATTAGTTCAAAAGAAAAGCTCTCCACCGAATTGGAGAGCGCTTGTTGTTTCGTAAATAAGCATCAAAAAATTCAATAAGCCATGTTTTGTTCCCGAGTACTCAAACAGCTTGCGCCTCGTACGACCGGGTAGTAATCATCTATCTACAGAGCGAACTCTGTCCCTCTATCCGTTCAATTCCTTCAAGAGAGTGCCCCTACCATAATTTGGGTTTCTCACTCGTGGGGTTTACCTCGTTCCACCTTGTATGTTTCCAAACAAGCTTCGTCACTGTGGCACTTTCAGGAAGTGTCAACCATATCATATAGACTTAGGTCTTCCTTCCGCCGTCAGCTTTAAGCTGCCTTACCTTATTTTTTCAGTAAGCACGAACACTACGGCCATCGCAGAACCGTGTGAGCATGGACTTTCCTCTACGACGTCTAGCGTCGCAGCGATTACTCGAATTTCATGATGATACGAAGATTATACTAGAGTTTTATGATAAATACAATGTAAATGATAAAAATTATTCGTAAAGTTTACTACCAAATACATGTTTTTCTAAATTTGAAAGTCGTTTTAGAATATCAAAGTTGGTTGTACCAGCTGCTGATACTGCTGGTTGTGGTTGTCTCTTTGGTGTGTTTTCTAATTCTTCTTTTAACTGTCTATTCTCTTCTTTTAATTGTGCAACTACCTTTTCAAACGATTCATAATCTTGAATAATTTCGTCAAGAAAAGAATCAACCTCTTCTACATTGTAGCCTTTAAAATTTTTCTTAAATTCTTTTTCAAGAATCATTTTTGAAGTTAATTTAATGTCCATTCACATCGCCCTTCCTCGCACTACATACACGAATTCATTATAGCATATTTCATAACATTATATCGTCTGAAAACATCAAATGTAAGGCTAAACTTGTCGTTTCTTGCGCTTCCCCGGGAAATTATTGCTTATTTCCTAATCTGTGCAACCTCTTTTCCCAAGAAATTGCCCATTTTTGTTTTTGTTCCATTCGCCATTCCTCAGTCGAATTAATCAGTTGTATACCTTCTAATGTATAGAAAAGTGCCTGTTTTATATCTTTAAGTTGATGCTCATAGATTATGGCTAGTTGTTCTAATGCCTGCAACTTTTTTCGTGGCTCTATAAAATGAAGTGATGCGACAAAGGCATCGATTGCTTCACTATATTGCTTATTTTTTTTAAGTTGGAGTGCTAAGTAAAATTGTGCATTGCCCGCTTGCCGTGCATCAAATTGTGTTGTTACCTTTTCTAAAACGTTGACACTTTGTGGGCTCTTTTTTAGATCAGCATACCATTTCCCAATATTCGTATACGTATGGGCTGATTCATCGCTCGCCTCTTCAAATAATAAGTTTGTAGAATGCACATATAACGTAATGAGCGACAGCAAATCCCATTCGTTGTGATCGAGCACTTTCAGCAAGGCATCAGGCACACCGCTTTTCACAGCATCTAAATAAATGATTGGCGCTAAATAGCCCGGTATATCGCCGATGCGCGAAAAGCCAAGCTTCTCTTCTTCGACCGATTTTAATTTCATGCGCTCCATATCATTTTTCCATAAACGCTTCGAGCTATGCAGTAAATCAATTTGGCGCTGTGTACGTAATTTTGGTAAAACTTTTTGATTAAGTGTCCAACGAGTTTCCAGTTGCGGCCAGTCAAAACTTTTGCCATTATACGTTATAATTGTCGCCGTTTTTTGCCAAAGCTTTGATTCAAATAGCAACGCTGCCTCATGCGCTGGATCAGCTAGAACATATTGTGTTAATACAAATTCGTTGTCTGTCAATTCTAAAAAGCCTAACAGGAAAATTTGCGTCCCGACACCTTTTAATCCAGTTGTCTCTGTATCAAAAAACAGCACTTTTTCATCTTTCGCTAATGCATAGGGATGATCAAAATCAGCATTTTGCCATTTTGCTAATGCGTCAAAAAATGTCTGCAATCGATAATGACCGTGCTGATAATGCAAAGGATAATGCACTTGGCGTTTAAAAACGATACCAAAATCATTGTCGATTCGTGTCAGACCTGCCTTTTCCCATTGATCCGTATAATTTGGAGCAAGTGGTTTTTGAAAGGCTGGTTGCTCTTTTGCAACAGCTTTTGGTGTTTTTTTTCCTAGCATTTTTTTCATTTCTAGTATTTTATTTTCGTAAGACATCGACTTCACTCATTTTCTGCCTGTAAAATTTTTAATACTTATTGCACCAAATTGTGCTTTTTTAGGATATGTGCCTCGTAATTGTTTAGGGTGCGTTCCCTCGATGACATGATAGCGTCTAATGTGCACGACAAGTATAACGCAACCCTCAATCACATTTATAACTAAAAATGTGATATACGAGCTATTCGTATTTAAAAGTGTATTTTTCAAAACTTTCGCGATCAATAAAGAATCTAGAAATATCTTATTCTTTCTAAATAGTAAAGCACATCCTCTTCCTTTTGTAAAAAGAGAGGATGTGCTTTTATGTTATTACATCATTGCTCAAGACATAAAGGCGACAAATTGTGCCCGTGATACCAAATCATTGGAGTTAAAATAGGCGTCGTTCCCCAATGCAATACCTATAATTTTTATCAAGCCCTTTTGCTATCATTGATGATTTCCGTTTAGCAATTGAAAAAGCTTAACAACATTGCTTTTTGAATTAATAATTGACTCTTGTGCACCAATACAGGATGGACAACCTGATTTACAAGGACAATTTATAACATGTTGCTGGGACTTCATCACCAAGTCCTCCCATAAGTCATACACTTTTTCACTTAAACCAATGCCACCGGGATATTTATCATAAACGAAAAATGTTGGTTGTTCGTTATGTGTCGCCTTGACCTGTGGTACGACTGCTACATCACTACTATCACATTGAATAAACAATGGAATAAAGGCATTCATTGCGTATGCTGCCCCAGTCATCGCATCTGTCAGCTCCGCCTCCGTCCATTTTGATGGCGAAGAAAATGATAGCCATGATGAACTTGTATGCATTTCATCTGGCGGGAGATGAATCGGCCCAGAACCAATATTATCATGTGTGCCAAAACGGATTTTTTTAAAGATCGTCGCTTGTGCTACTAATCCTACATCTCCGAAACTAATTGTTCCACCTTGAAAGTGACGACTGCGATCTTCCTCAAGCACTTTCATTTCCACAGCTAAATTAGCATCTGTGTAATAATCAACATCGACTTCGCGCACAAATGCCTTTTTTTCTTCCCAATCAAGTTTTTCTACTTGAAATTGGATGCCCTGGTGCAAATAGATTGCTTCCTCATGTAGTAATGTCATCGCACTATGGCGATCCATTTCTCCAATTACTTTTGTTTGAGCGGGTACAGTCATGTCAATAATGACGACATTTTCTTGAGACGCTGAACGCAAGCTAATATCATGAGCAGGAAAACGATCACTCATCCAATGCCACTTATCACTCGTTTTGAAAACAACGCCTTCTTCTGCTAAATAGTCGAGCAAGTCCTGTATTTCATATTCGCCATACGTATCCGTTGTAGTAAAAGGCAACTCAAATGCCGCACATTTTAAATGGTCCATTAAAATCAACATATTCTCAGGATAAATGCGTGCTTCCTCAGGCTCGCTCCCTAGCAAAAATAGCGGATGATTGACGACATATTGATCCAGTGCAGTCGATTGTGCTACATAAATAATAAGTGCCTCATCTTGACGGCGGCCAGCACGACCCGCTTGCTGCCACGCACTCGCGATATTTCCTGGGTAACCTGTCATAATACATGCTTGTAGTTGCCCAATATCTACACCTAACTCTAGCGCATTGGTACTTACTACAGTTTGAATTGTGCCATCTCGAAGTCCCCGTTCAATTACCCGTCGTTCTGAAGGTAAATAGCCCCCCCGATAACCACGCACAGACTCATCTTGTAACTTATTGCGGGTCAGTTCCTTTATATAGGTAACAATCATTTCTACCCGCACTCGACTTTTCGCGAAAACAATCGTTTGAATACCAGCCGTATAAAGTCTTTTTGCCAAATCACTAACTTCTAAAACGGCACTGCGACGAACGCCAAACGTTTTATGGACAATTGGTGGATTGTAAAAAATAAATGTTTTTTTGCCAACCGGAGCCCCTGAATCGGCAATTAAAGCTTGTGAATCATTCGTTAAATTTTCCGCCAGTTCTTTCGGATTTTTAATTGTGGCAGACGTACATATAAAAACAGGTTTACTGCCATAAAATTCACAAATTCGTTTTAGTCTGCGAATAACGTGCGCAACATGTGAACCAAACACACCCTTGTATGTATGCAATTCATCAATGACGATATACTGCAAATTTTCAAAGAGTGACACCCATTTCGTATGATGTGGTAAAATTCCTGAGTGCAACATATCAGGGTTCGTCATGACGATATGGCCAGCTTTCCGAACCTTTTGACGTATTCCAGGCGCTGTATCACCATCATACGTATAGCTTAATATTTCTTCGCCGCTTTGTTCAATCAGTTCATTCAAATCATTTTTCTGATCTTGCGCTAACGCTTTTGTCGGAAATAAATAAATGGCACGTGCATTGCGATCTTCTAAAATTTTCTGTAATACGGGTAAATGATAACAATATGATTTTCCCGATGCAGTCGGTGTGACAGCTGTAAATGATTGACCACTAGTCGCCAAATCATAGGCTTCTCGCTGATGGGTATATAATTGCTTGATGCCCCTTGCATGTAATGCTTTCACGAGCGAAGGATGTAAATTTGACGGAAAAGGTGCAAGTTTAGCATCTCTCCCTTCTAACGTGTGCCAATGCATAATGCGCTCTTTTAATTCCTCATCGTAGCGCCATTCATTTAATAGGGCACTAATCGTCCGTTTTTTCGATAACATCCGTCTGCGCCTCCTTCACTAAGCGATAAAAATTATTTAACGTAAAGGAAGTAGAATGTGTGGCATCTAAAAAACGCTTTTTGCTCGTTTCTTTATAAAATGATTGCACAACAAATTGCTCCATCGATTCAACCGCTGAAGCAATTTGTCCTGTATGCATATATTTCGGTTTATTTTGTTGAATCCAATTATTCGCTTCTTGTTGCCACTCTTTTAATAGTTGGTGGATTGCATCTGCATGCGGTTTGACCTCTGCAAAAAAGTCTGGCGCCCGATCCTCCTCACGCATTTGCCAAAAGCGTGCAACACATTTTTCACATTCATCTATTAATATGGAAGTTTGCTGTATTAGTAACAATTTCCGCACCTCATCTCGTATCAATTGTACCTTAAACATAATTGTCGCTTGTATTCGTATTTTACAACAAGTTAACAATGGATTAGAAAAGAAAAAGTGCTTGCTTTAAGATGGTGTGCCGCGCTGTTATATCCAGCGATATTTTACATCCCACATACTTGAAAGCATCTCTTTATAATTCCTAACACCTGCTAAAGGTTTTAAATGATTGCATCCATTGAATCATTTTTATTGGTATGAGATTAGTGTACCAAAGTCTATCATTTTTCACTACTAATAGGCGAACAAGCATTCTTTACTTGCCAGTTCTTTTCTGCTAAGCTTACTTTCTGGCTAACAGATTTGAGCTGCATAAAAAATTGCAGGCTATGTGCATTGTTTTCCAATGACACCCTTGTAATAAGTAATTGATTGACTAGATCCAACTGTGCAACTAATTGTCCTAATTTATTCAATACAACGCCCCCTTTTATCTTTACTTATGTATTCCTCGCATGTATAAAATAACCTTCATGCGTGACAAAATAAGCGTAAGTTAGCTGAAAGAAGAAGTATTTCGATAAATTTATAAAATTGCTTACAATAAGGACGATAAATGAAAGCGTTGAAAAATGCGATTTCTCAATGGTTTTACCAAAAACAGTTCCATATAGTTTAGCAATTTATTGACGAATGCCGTTGTATAATTGGCGAATTTTCTACTTTGAACAGCGAATCATGCCAATCTACTAACAATAGGAAACGTAGTGAAAGCGCAACGTGATGACTGTGATGAAGTTATACAAAAATCATGGTAAACTATTGTGTATAATAGCAGTATTATAGAGGGTGAGCTAAATTGACAATTCGTTATCCAAATGGGAAAGTTTATACCCCTGCTCCAGCACTTCAAAAAGCGCAAAGTAAGGGGAATAAAAAAGATTTTTCCTATAGTAATCGCGGGAAGACGCTAGAAGATGAAATTAATGAAGCAAACGACTATTATGTAAAAAGGCAACTTGCTATTATTCATAAGAAACCTGTTCCCGTACAAATCGTCAAAGTAGAGTATCCTTCACGAAGTGCTGCGGTCATTCGTGAGGCGTATTTCCGAACGCCCTCTACAACTGACTATAATGGCGTTTGGAATGGATATTATATTGACTTTGATGCTAAGGAAACTGCATCGAAGACGAGCTTTCCATTAAAAAATATACACGCACATCAAATGACACATATGCAGCAAGTAAAGGATCACAATGGTGTGGCATTTATTATCGTTCGTTTTTCAGCTTTTGAACGGTATTTTATAGTGCCATACGAAGTTTTACAAAAGGCCTGGCAAGCAATGGACAGTGGTGGACGTAAATCGATTCCCTTTTCTACCATTGAAAAGGAAGCTTTTGAAATTCCAACAAGCTATTATCCGCGCATCGATTATTTACCTGTTCTCCAACAGTTCATTGAAGCAACAAGTCATGGCTCTGAAAGTGAGGAGATTAAAAAATGAGTGAACGTCGTCAAACACGCGGAGAGCATCAAAAGGCTCTCGCTCAAAAAAATAAAAAGAAAGCGCCGAAAGCATCGAAATCTTCGGCCAAAACTTGGTTGAAGCGCATTGTCCTAACAATACTTCTAATTGGTATTGTCGGCTTGGTCGGCGGGGCTGGCGTATTTGCTTATTATGCTAGCACAGCACCTGAGCTAAATGAAGATTTATTAAAGGACCCTGTTTCATCTGAGTTTTATGATAAAAACGGTGATCTTTTCGCCACAGTCGGTGCTGAAAATCGAAAATATGTAAAATACGAAGATATTCCTGAAGATATGGTAAACGCCATTTTAGCAACAGAAGACGTTCGCTTTTTTAAACACCATGGTATGGATTTTTACCGTCTTGGTGGTGCGATACTTGCCAACTTCCGTGATGGTTTCGGGGCACAAGGTGCTTCCACATTAACGCAGCAAGTTGTTAAAAACTCATTTTTACAAAATGAGAAAAAATTAAAGCGTAAAGCACAAGAAGCATGGCTTGCATTCCAGCTTGAACGTAAATATTCAAAAGAAGAAATATTTGAAATGTACTTTAATAAAATGTTGATGTCAGGCCGTATCTATGGCTTTGGAACAGCCGCTCAATATTTCTATGGCAAAGAATTAAAAGATTTAACATTGGATGAAGAAGCGCTGTTAGCAGGATTAGTACAACGTCCGAACGCTTACAACCCATTAAAAAACCCTGAACTGGCTGAAAAACGACGCAATACGGTTTTAGGTTTAATGTACCAGCATGAAAAAATTACAAAGGCTGAAATGGAAGAAGCGAAAAAAGTTGATATCCAAGCTGGTCTTGCAGACGATGCTACTCGCCAATCATTTGCTGGCTCTAAATACGATGCTTTCCTAGATATCGTTATTAATGAGCTTGAGGAGAATGGTGATGGCACTGCTATGGCAGAAGGCATTAAAGTTTACACAACACTTGATCCAAACGCGCAGCAAATTGTCGAAAACATCATGAACGATGATAGTAATTTCCCAACAGAAAAAATCGAGTCGGGCGTTGCTGTCGTTGATACAAAAACAGGTCAAATCCAAGCAGTTGGCGGTGGACGAAATTACGGCAACCGACTCTTTAACTATGCGGATGACTTAACAATGAACCATCCAGGCTCAACAATGAAGCCATTACTTGATTACGGTCCTGCTATTGAATATTTAAAATGGTCAACAGGTCAAACACTCGTCGATGATCCAATGAAATATTCAGGAACAAATCAAACAATCACAAACTGGGATGGTAAATATTTTGGCGCTATGACAGCACGTAAAGCGTTATATGCTTCCCGAAACGTCCCAGCAGTTAAAACATTTAAAGAAGTTGGCGCCGATAAAGCGAAAGAGTTTATTGGTCGTTTAGGTATTGATACAGAGAATGTTGTCGAGTCAGATGCCATTGGTGGCGGTAACATTACAATGTCTCCTATTCAAATGGCAGCATCTTATGCGGCATTTGGTAATAACGGGGTTTATACAGACCCTTATGCTATTACAAAAATTGTTTATCGTGATGGCAAATCATCGAAAGATTATACACCAGAATCTACTGTTGCGATGGAAGATTATACGGCGTATATGGTAACAGACATGTTGCGTGATGTTGTCAGCAATAAACCAGATGCATCTGGTACAGCTGCCAATGTATCCGGCTTAGATATTGCTGGTAAAACTGGTACTACTAACTACTCAAACAAGGAGTTTGACAAATATAATTTACCAAGTACAAGTGTGCCAGACTCCTGGTTTGCTGGTTACACAACTAATTACTCCATCGCTATTTGGAGTGGTTACGAAAACCGTTCTGACCCTATTACAACATGGGATGAACGTCGTTTACCTCAACAGTTATTTAAAAAAATAATGCGTGACATTTCTGCGGATGTTGAAACAGAACGTTTCAAAAAACCAAGCTCGGTTGTAGAAGCTACGATTGAAGTAGGTTCAAGCCCACTTAAATTAGCAAGTGACTATACACCAAGTGAATTACGTCAAACAGAGCTATTTGTTCGTGGTACAGAACCGACAGAAGTTTCAACTGAGTATGAAGCGCCTGAGCTTGCTACACCTTACAATGTAAGTGCAAGTCTAGACTTAGCTGGTCAATCCATCAATATTAGCTGGGAACATGATGCAATTCTTGACCCAGAAACAGATGAACCAATGCCAACTACATTCGAAGTATCTGCTACACGAGAAGGTGGAGAAACGGTGGTACTTGGAACAACTGAAAGTAAAGGACTAACAGTTGGCAATACACTAGAAGAGGGCAATTATACGATTTCTGTCGTAGCCATTGTAGATGATACACGCAGTGAACCTGGAACAACAACCTTCCAGATAACGAGCATGACCGATGAGGATTTAGAAACAGATGATCCAGACGAACCGGATATTGAGCAACCATCAAAACCTGATCAAGGAAATAATGGTAATCAAAACGGGAACAACGGTAATCACAATGGAAACAACGGCAACAACGGGAATAATGGCAATAACGGGAACGGCAATAATGGAAATGGTGGAAACAACGGCAACAATAACGACAACCAACCACCTGTAACGCCAACCGATCCTGTAGTACCGAACGAAGATAATGATGATGGGGAATAACACATTATAGTTCCCCTAAATTGAAACAGGTGTAGAAAACGTAATGTTTTCTACACCTGTTTTTTCATTTGGAAGCATCATCTTTTGTAAAGAAAAAGATTGTCCGCTTATGAACAACCTTTTTGTGTTTTAATGTGTATGTGATTTTCACCAATGCATTTTCTACTTACGCTGTGTCTCTTTTAGCCTTTAGCTGCCTGTAAGCGTAAGCGTGCCGTTCGTTTTTTTGTTTCTTTAAATAACTCGTCTAATTGACGGTAACACGCATATTGCCCTGGTTTCGTTTTTATAAAGGCCATACGCTCATTTCCATTAAGCGGCATTACCTCTTCCCCCGCTTCACTTACTAAGCGCTCAAACAACATAATAGCCTGTTCCATCAGTCCTTTTGCTTCCCCGTTGCGCGCAGCATGGGCAGCATGTATTTGAGTTTCTAGCAGCGTCCATTCTGTAAACCATTCATCTATTTTTTCTTTTGCTATAGCATCAATATTCACGCGTTTGTCACCAGCCCTTTTTTTAAACGCTTTTGCCCTTCTCGGCAATCATCGAGTAACGGACATGTTTGGCAGCCCGGATTTTGTGCCTTACAATGATAGCGTCCAAAGAAAATTAACTGGTGATGCGTTTTCGACCACTTGTCCATCGGTGTTTTTTTCATAATTGTTTCTTCCACTTCAAGCACTGAATCCTTCCAACGACATAACCCTAATCGTTTTGATACACGTTCTACATGTGTATCGACCGCAAGCGCCGGTATATCAAAGGCTACTGATAATACAACATTCGCTGTTTTACGCCCTACGCCTGGCAACGTTACAAGTTCTTCACGACTTGCGGGAATTTGGCCATTATATTCAGTTAAAAGACGCTCACATAGAAGCTGAATATTTTTCGCCTTATTGCGATAAAGTCCGATCGAGCGAATATCTTGTTGAAGTTCCTCTAATGACACCGCTAAATAATCTTCTGGTTTTTTATATTTTTGAAACAACGTTTTCGTTACTTTATTGACTAATACATCTGTACATTGTGCGGATAATAACGTGGCGATTGTCAGCTCGAATGGGTTGTCATGCACAAGTTCACAATGCGCATTAGGAAACATGCGGTCCATTTCAGCTAGACAATGCTCCCACTGTTTTTTTGTTAACATTCCATACCCCCCTATTCTCTTTCTTCTAACCAGTTATAAAATGGTACTTTGTTTGTTGACTGTGTTTCTTGCTGTATCGTGCGTGCAGGCGGTCTGTTTAAGCTTTGCTTTTCACGGAACTGCTCCCCCTGCTTATGTGCCGCTTGTGGCGTCGTAATGTTTTTCTTTTTCCACTCCAACAATATCCGATCGATATAGCGAATGCTCAATTTCCCAGCAAACACAGCTTCTTTTAACGCTTCTTTTATAAGCGCAGGACTGTGCTTATCGTCATCTAGCCAAGAACCAATTTTTTCTAGCTCTAAAGGAGATAAAAGACGCCCCATTTCCTCTTCAAATAAACGGAATACTTCACCCTCTTCTTGACGAAGTAAAGCAGCTGAATTTTTTTGTGCTTTCATTTCTATACTTTGCAAAATACGCTCCCAAAGGGGGTATACCGAATATTTTTCGTACAGCTTGCCATTTGTATCGACATCACGTGTAATTTCAAGAAAGCCCTTTTGCATTAGACGCTGTAGGCGAGAAGTAATCTCATTGCTAGGCATCGTGAGACGATTCATCAAATCCGTTGGTGTAGGAAAATCATTTCCTTCCACATGAAAGGCAAGTAAATGCATCACTATTAGCGCCTCATCATCCTCAATATTTAACTCCTTATAAAACTGAAAAAAGAGCTGAGGAATTTGTATCGTTCTCTGCTCGGTCCATGTACGGAGTCGATTATTTTTTGAATTCATGTAGACATGACTCCTTTTTCTAGTAAGTAGAAAAGCCGCGTAGAAATTTCACTACGCGACTTTTAAATTGTTGATGTTTGTTGCTAACCGATTATGGGTATAAACGGTTTAATAAACGTGGGAATGGAATTGTTTCACGAATATGCTCCGTTCCAGAAATCCAAGCCACTGTACGTTCTAACCCTAATCCGAAGCCAGAATGTGGTACTGAACCTTGTTTACGAAGCTCTAAGTACCATGCGTAAGCATCTAATGATAAATTATGTTCCTCAAGACGAGATTTTAATAAATCATAGTCATGAATACGCTCTGAACCACCGATAATTTCACCATAGCCTTCTGGTGCAATTAAGTCAGCACATAGTACAACATCATCACGATCTGGATGTGGCTGCATGTAGAACGGTTTGATACCTGTTGGGTAGCATGTAATGAAGACTGGTTTGTCAAATGAGTTAGCAATTGCCGTTTCATGTGGCGCACCGAAGTCGTCTCCCCACTCAATGTCATTAAAACCTTGTTCGTGTAATAGTTTAATGGCATCGTCATATGAAATGCGTGGGAATGGCGCTTTAATATTTTGAAGCGTTGATGTATCACGACCAAGTCGCTCTAATTCTAGCGTACAGTTTGCCAACACAGACTGCACAATATGTTCAACATATTGTTCTTGTACTTCTAGGTTTTCTTCAAATTCTACAAACGCCATTTCCGGCTCAATCATCCAAAATTCGATTAAGTGACGACGTGTTTTTGATTTTTCAGCACGGAACGTCGGACCGAACGAGAATACTTTTCCTAATGCCATCGCAGCCGCTTCCATATAAAGCTGACCAGATTGAGATAGGTAGGCATCTTCTTCAAAGTATTTAGTATGGAATAGCTCTGAAGTCCCTTCAGGTGCTGATCCAGTTAAAATTGGTGGGTCCATTTTTGTAAAGCCATTATTGTTGAAAAATTCGTAAGTGGCACGAATAATTTCATTACGAATTTTCATCACCGCATGTTGTTTACGAGAACGTAACCATAAATGACGGTTATCCATTAGAAATTCAGGGCCATGCTCTTTTGGTGTAATTGGGAAATCAGTAGCTGCATGCAACACTTCAATTCCTGTTACAGCAAGTTCGCAGCCGAAGCTAGAGCGCTCATCTGCTTTTACTTCGCCAATGACATACATCGAAGTCTCTTGAGTCATACCTTTTGCAATCGCAAAAATTTCTTCGCCTACTTCTTCTTTCACTACTACGCCTTGCACAAAGCCAGAACCATCACGTAGTTGTAAGAAAGCAATTTTACCACTTGAACGTTTGTTAGCTAACCAAGCACCTAGCTTGACTGTTTCGCCGATATGCTGTGGCATATCTTGAATCATAATTTTTTTCATAGAAATCCTCCAAAGTTGGTTACAAGGATTAGTCTTGCCATTTTGATTTTACGAATGCATCAATACGACGGACTGCCTCTTCTAATAAGTCTAAAGATGTAGCATAAGATAATCGCATAGTAGTAGGTGCACCAAAGCCAGAGCCAGGAATTACTGCTACATTTGCTTCTGTTAAAATATCCGCTGCAAATGCATCTACCGAATCATAACCTGTATGAGCCATTGCTTCTGCTACATCCGGTAATAAATAAAATGCGCCTTGCGGTTTTAATACGTTGAAGCCAGGAATGGCACTAATTTGTGGATAGATTTTCTCAAGACGAGATTCAAATGCTTGGCGCATTTCTTCCACTGTGTCCTGCGGTCCATTATACGCTTCTACTGTTGCATATTGTGCAGTTGTTGTTGCGTTTGAAGTTGAATGTGAAGCAAGGTCAGTCATCGGTTTAATTATGTCTGCATCACCTGCCGCATATCCAATACGCCAGCCTGTCATAGAGTGAGATTTGGCTACACCATTTACTACGATTGTACGTGCTTTTATTGCGTCAGAAAGTTGCGCAATAGAAAAATGCTCAATACCATTGTATACAAGCTTCTCATAAATTTCATCTGACACGATTAAAATATCTTTTTCTTCTGCAACAGCAGCAAGTTCTGCTAGCTCTTCGCGAGAATAAATCATACCTGATGGATTGCTTGGTGAGTTAATGATGACCGCTTTTGTTTTGTCCGTCACGGCTGCACGTAATTGTTCAGCAGTAATTTTGTAGCCTTGTTCACGTGTTCCTTCAACATATACCGGCACACCGCCAGCTAATTTCACTTGCTCTGGATACGATACCCAATAAGGAATAGGGATGATTACTTCATCGCCTTCGTTCAAGATTACCTGGAATAAAGTATAAAGAATATGCTTCGCCCCAACACCTACGATAACCTCATTCGGTTTATATGTAAGATTGTTGTCACGTTGAAGTTTGTCGATGATTGCTTTCTTAAGCACTGGTAGACCGCCAGCTGGCGTATATTTAGTTAAACCTTTTTCCATTGATTCAATAGCCGCATTTAAAATATTGCGTGGTGTGTTGAAGTCTGGCTCACCAGCACCTAGACCAATGACATCAATGCCTTGCTCTTTTAATTCTTTTGCTTTTGCAGTAATTGCTAATGTTGAAGATGGTGTTAAAGTTTTCACTCGGTTTGCTAATAATTTTTTCATACGGGATCTACTCCTCTTATAAATTCTTAATGCGCTTCCACCAGTCGCCGTCCTTAAATAAAATATAGACATAGTTGAGTTTATCACGATCGTTTAGGTAAGTAATTTCCCAAACGGCTCCTGCCTCCTCATAGCCTAATTTCATATGAAGAACCTTTTGGACATTTCCTTCTTTTTTAAAAACCGATAATGCTTGCTTTTCCGTAATACCATCTTTCAAAAATACTTCCTGAATGGAATCCTCTTCTAGATTCGTTGGAACAAAGACAGCCTTTTTGTCACCGTATTCGTCTACCCCGAATACAGTAACATACGAATGTTTGCCATTATATGTGTAGGACTCCGTAACAATTGCTAGAGCTTTGGCGTCTAGCGCCAACTGTTCAGCCTTTTCTTCAATTGAACTAAACGGAGCCTCGGCTTTCCAGAGTACTAAAATACCAATGACAAGTGACAGAGAAACCATAAAGACAGAAATGAAAATCAACCAGTTTTTCATATATTCACCTTATGTTTTGCATCTAGCTTATTTTGCGCTAAGAATGCCTGATATTCTTGCGTGTCTATAACTGCGCACACTTTCATTTTGCTTACCATTTTTGTCAACCTGCTTTCTTTCTCGTACCACAACATTATACACCAAAATTCTGTTGTCGTGTTTGTAAATTTCATTTATTGTACGTTGATAAACCTACGTTTTCAAATGATTTGGGCAACGATTTTTGTTTTTTCCTTTTGCACTAAAAAAGACTGTTCTTTATCAAGAAAAGTTCCGATAGTTTTACAAGTCGGTTACACGGGCAAAAATACCTTTTTTTAAAAAGAAGAAGTTTTGAACAAAAGAGAAAAGTGTTAGATTGAAGGCTATCAATCTAACACTTTTTGCTAAGTCCGCAACAGCGCTAGCTTTCAGCAGGAGTCGCCGCATCGGTCATCAATAACTAATTTATTATTTATTGTAAAGATAGAATAACGCTCTAAAAAATGCACACACACTTTAATCACTTTTTATAATGAGCTAATAACAAAATTTGCACGTCCATTATTTTTCGCTTTATACAAGTTACGGTCTGCCTGTTTAAAAAGCTGTAAGTATTCATAATTATGCAGGTCATTCACACAGGCTCCAAGACTTATCTTTAAAGGATAACTATCATTTTGTTGTTCTAGTTTTAATGTTAACAAATAGCCATGTAACGCTTTTATAAAATCATAGATAAATTGCTTTGTGTGATGACGAAGGCAAACGATAAATTCATCACCGCCATAACGAACAATGACCGCTTCTTGATTGCGTATAAAATCTCTTATGCCCGTGGCTAGTAATTGGAGCACCATGTCGCCAAATAAATGACCGTAACGATCATTATATGCTTTAAAATAGTCAATATCGAGCACAATGACACCGACAAATTGCTGATAAGTCCGTGCATCCTTTAGCCAATCATGGAGCTCAACATCAAGAAAATGACGATTTAGCACACCTGTTAAAGGGTCATAAAGTGCTCTTTTTTCAAGTTTCTCTTTTTGTCTATTAAATTCTAAATTCATAACTTGCTGAAGCAAATTGTCCGCACTCATTTTTTCGGTCAGCTCGATATACGCCCGTTGCACATCAAAAATTTCATCACGGTAATCCAATTGATAAAGTACGTTTAACAGCATACGCATCACTTTCTTTGCAATCTGATTATCACCATAAGATTGCGCTAATGCTATCGCTTGTTTATAATACGCCACCGCTTCTTCAAGTTGTTGTTGATGTTCATATAAAAACCCATACCCAAATAAGGCAGCTACTTTTTCTCGATTATGATTTTCAATAATATCCGAATTCAAAGTATGATCCAATAGCGCTTGGCCCATCGCAAAATCGCCCTCTAAAATATAGACATCCGCTAAATTATTATTAATGCGAATATCTTGAAGCTTTGCCAATTCCGGCAACGACTTCGCAAGCATATGATTATACTTTCTTGCAATCAACGCAGCTTCAAGCGCTTCCTTATAACAACCATTTTCTACTTCGAGATAGCATAGATTACTGTGGCAGCGAACAAGCATTTTTATATCTTTTAATTGGGTTGCATATTCAATCGATTTTTTGGTCATCTCCACCGTTTTTTCTCTTACACCAACTAAATCATATATTAAAGACATAACAAGATAGTAATTCATAAAGTCCTTTGTCGTACCATACTGCTGGCAGCAAGCCTCGTAATCATAGATATGACTCACCATGCTTAATGTATCGCCTAACGCATGATGAATTAATATTTTTTGGTAAAACAAGTCTAATCCATGCTTATAATTATCATTTTCCAAAGCGACTAAAAGTCCCTGTTCAGCAAGATTTAGCGCTTCTGTCAAACGCCCTTTTGTCCGCATTTCCATAATTGTTTTATTCAATTCTTCTAATGTTAACTCCAATTTATCACCACTTCTCTATGCCGAAAATTTTCTTATCCAAAACATCCTATTGCTTATACATTAATTATAAGCGATGTCTATGTCCCCGTCCGTCATTTCTTTCACATCCCATAAATTACTAACGTCAGGAATCGCCACTTTTTCACAAAATCACACTCCTTGTCTTTTGTTGTGATGACCTTCCATGTACCAGTATGATTTCATTACATAGATTTCATTAAATTCAATATTTTTTATATATTAGCACAAATACTTCCATTATTGTCCTCGTTTCTTATTGTTTTTACCCATATGATGAAGGTAAGTTTGTAAAAATGTAAGGGACGTGATGTTTTGAATTCAAAAATCAATCCTGCAGATCCAGCAACAATCCCTAAATTTGTAGATATGTTGCCGAAGCCAGTTACTGCCAAAGCAAAATACAGTAGTGGTCACCCGAAGAAGGAGTATTATGAATTGCAGATGATGGAAGCCGAACATTGTTTTCATCGCCATTTTCCGAAGTCCACCATTTGGGGATATAATGGCATTTATCCAGGTCCTACTATTGAGGCATCGAAAGACAAAACCATTTATGTCAAATACAAAAATCAATTGCCCACAAAGCATTTTTTACCTGTAGATTTCACTCTCCATGCTGCCAATGATTCACAGGAGGTTCGTACGGTAACACATCTTCACGGAGCCAATGTAGACTGGGAAAGTGACGGTCATCCTGAAGCGTGGTATACAAGGGACTATACGTATACGGGTCCTAAGTTCAATAAAGAAATACATGAATACACGAATCATCAGCCTGGTACAACGTTGTGGTATCATGACCACGCAATGGCGTTAACGCGCTTAAATGTTTACGCAGGGCTTGCCGGTTTTTATTTGCTTCGCGACACACTGGAAGAGCGCTCAAACTTACCATGTGGCGATTATGAATATCCATTATTAATTGCAGATAAATCTTTTAATGAAGACGGCTCCCTGTTCTATCCTGAAGGCCCCCCCTTCCCCGTGCCGGTGCATCCTTCAATTACACCTGGCTTTGTTGGCAATACGATTGTTGTAAATGGTAAATTATGGCCCTATTTAAATGTTGAGCCCCGTAAGTATCGTTTCCGTTTGCTCAACGGCTCGAATAGAAGAGGCTATGTGATTAGCCTTTCAAATGAGCAGCCTATGATTCAACTCGGAACTGATGGAGGCTTTTTAACAGCCCCTAATGAAATTTACACTGTGGAATTATTGCCCGCTGAAAGAACGGATGTCATTATAGATTTTTCAACTTGTGAAGGGCAGGAAATTACCTTACTCAATACGGATACCGATTTTTTTGATGAGCATACAAGCGTCATTATGCAGTTTAGAGTGAACCGCCCACTGCGCTGTGAAGATACGAGCGAAATACCAGAAAGGCTCGCCGTCTCCATGGATTTACATCCCCATCATGCACATATCGAACGCAACTTACCTTTAAGTGCTACGACAGATGACTTCGGTAGACCGATGTTGTTATTAAATGATCGGATGTACCATGATCCCGCGACTGAAAAGCCTGCGCTCGATAGTATTGAAGTGTGGAATTTTATTAATGCAACACCATTTATACACCCTATCCATCTACATTTAATCCAATTTAAAATTCTTGAACGACGGCCATTTGATGTGGAGCTTTATCAAAATGAAGGAAGACTGGAATTTACGGGTCCAGCGGAAGAACCTCGTGACTATGAGAGAGGCTGGAAAGATACCGTCAAAGCTGACGCAGGGAAAGTGACCAAAATCATTATGCATTGGAAAGATTATATCGGAAATTACATGTGGCATTGCCATTTCCTTGAACACGAAGACCATGATATGATGCGACCAATTCTCGTGATGAAGGATGTTCATCCTGTGTCGCAACCTCACGCTGAAGTCACGCATGCAACAGAGCAGCATCGTGTAGCACCAACGGCCATTCCAAACAATAATGAGCAAACTGCCCCGCTTTTGACCAATGCTCACAGCCCTCATTCGTCAACAAAGCAGCATGCTACCGTGACGGATAGCCCTGATGTATCCACTACAAATGAACCTTTGCCACACGTCGCTACGCATAAACAAAATGTGTCTCAGTTTGTACCTCAACCCGTTTTTCCGGCTAATAGAAGTCAACCGCAAACCAACATAGCCAGTAGATGGCGTAGAAGACGCTAAGTTAAAAATGAGGTATTTGACGTTTTGCTTGTCAAATACCTCATGTTGTTTAGCTCTCCCCAATACTTCATCCTTTACTCCAATTGAATAACAGGCAATAATAAATCTAATTGCGTAAAATCTTCCCCTCGGTACCATTCCAGTATTGATCGTGTGGGCACCCAGCTATGTTGAAGCGCATATTGCATTAATTTATAGTAACCAGTTTTTATTTGTGTTATCGACTCGTTAAATGGTAATGCAAGACAGATGCAGGCTGGCATTTGTTCGATAAAATCAACCTCAGTTATTCCGTCTACAGGTGTAGTCTTAGCCACACCAAACCCAATTTGTGCATTAATTAAATCTTGACCTGATAAATAATTTACATAATAGCTGTTAATTTGAATATTGCGTTGTTTTAATGCATGGGCCCTTTTCGCAAAATGCTCGCCAAACTTGCCTGTTTGGGATTGCGCAGTGAACCAAATAATTTTTTCATCATTTTTGTCAATTAAATAGATGTCTTCTTGAATAGAATTACTTTCTAAAAAGCGCAAGCTGACATCCATAAGATCTCGTTTTTTCTTAATCGTACGTATCCACTTGTGCATCATCGTTTGACGCGCTGTCTCGTCATGTTCGAGTATATATTGTTGAATATCCTGAATCGGTACATTTGCAATACGTAAAGTGGAAATCAATTTTACGGTAGCGATTTGATGCTGTGCATATATGCGATAGCCGTTTTCACCTCTTTTTACAGGGAGCAATAAATTTTTCGATTCATAGAAACGTAACGTACTTTTTGGAATGCCTGTTCTACTAGAAAATTCTTGAATTGACATATCATTATGCAAAGCTATCCCACCTTTCCTCTTTATAGTAAACCTTCAAGCTACTTGAAGGTCAAGAAACGAATTGTGCGAAAATTGTGTGAGTGACTGGCACCCAAACAATTCTGAATTGTTTGGGTGCCAGTCACTGCTTTTCACCACTCACTGCTTTTCATTTCATATTCAGTTCATATAACCGTGCTATAGTAAAGTCACACAAACAATGATGCTATTGTTTACTGCAATGAAGGAGGATTTTTTTATGAATAAACAAACGAAAGAGGCACCTATAAAAAATTGGCGACGCTTTGTGCAGCTTGTTAAACAAGCTGAACCACCGATGCCTTTGTTAATTATTGCTTTATGTATGAGTTTAGCAACAACGGGCGTTGGATTTATCGTTCCGCTTTTCACAAAACAATTAGTGGATGGCTTTTCTCTTCAATCCCTTAATTACTGGCAAATTATTTTATTAGGAATAGCGTTTATCGCGCAAGCTATCGCCAGCGGGCTTTCCATTTACTTTTTGAATCGAGTTGGCCATCAAGTTGTAGCTAAATTGAGAGATCAGTTATGGTGCAAATTACTTCACTTACCAATCCCTTACTATGACGATAATGATACCGGTGAGACATTAAGCCGTGTCACAAACGATACCGCAGTTGTCAAAGAGCTCATTACTGAACATCTAGCAAATTGTTTATCAGGTGTTATTTCAATTGTAGGTTCAGTTATTATTCTATTATTTTTAGATTGGAAGATGACCTTAGTCATGCTTATCGCCGTTCCAGTCGCAATGATTATTTTAATGCTACTAGGAAAGCGCATGTTTGTTATATCGAAAGGGATGCAAGATGAGACGGCTAAATTTACGGCTGTGCTCAATCAAGTATTACCTGAAACACGATTAGTAAAAGCTTCAAATGCTGAAAATATCGAATATGAACGTGGCAAAAAAGGCATTACCAACCTATTTCATTTCGGATTAAAAGAAGCGAAAATCCACGCCCTTATTTCACCATTAATTTCGTTCGTCCTGATGAGCGTTCTTGTGGCGATAATTGGCTATGGCGGTGTACGGGTTTCCTCTGGCGAACTGACAGCTGGTGATATGGTCGCCTTTATTTTATATTTAATTCAAATCATTATGCCGATGACGCAATTAACAATGTTCTTTACACAGCTTCAAAAAGCAATGGGTGCAACGGAACGAATCAGTGCATTGCTTGAGCATACAGAAGAAAATATTCATGAAGGTCTTCAGTTAGATAAAGTGCATGAAGCAATCCATGTAAACCATGTAGATTTCGCTTATGGTGATGAACCCATTTTATCGAACATCAATTTTACAATTGAGCCCGGTCAAGTGACAGCCATTGTTGGTCCGAGTGGCGGAGGAAAGACAACAACCTTCGCACTGCTAGAACGCTACTATCAACCGACAAATGGCTTAATTACACTAGGTGATACACCGATTGATACTTTTTCACTTCATTCTTGGAGAAGCAAAATTGGCTATGTTGCACAAGAAAGTGCCCTACTGTCAGGGACAATTCGTGACAATATTTGTTATGGTATTGCAAAAGAGGTTTCAGACGAAGAACTTGAACGCGTGGCAAAAATGGCCTATGCCGATCAATTTATTAACGAACTGCCAGATAAGTATGACACAGAAGTTGGTGAACGTGGCATTAAGCTGTCAGGCGGACAACGTCAACGCATTTCGATTGCCAGAGCCTTGTTGCGCGATCCACAAATTTTAATGCTAGATGAAGCAACTTCTAGCTTGGATAGTAATTCAGAAATTTACGTACAAAAAGCATTGGATAATTTAATGCAAGGACGAACAACACTCGTTATTGCGCATCGTCTTTCTACTGTTGTCGATGCCGATCAAATACTCTTTATTGAAAAAGGGCATATTACAGGCTGTGGGACACATGCTACCTTATTTGAAACACATGATATGTATAGAGAATTTGCTAAACAACAATTACGCATTCAAGAGTAAAGACGAAAGGATTTGTTCTCATGACAAAGCTATTAGTTGTGGATGATGATGAACATATTAGAGAATTAGTAAAAGTATTTTTACAAAATGAAGGCTTTGATGTAGTAGAAGCAATTGACGGTGTAGATGCACTGTCCAAACTAGAAACAGAAAAAGTCGATATGGTCATTATGGATATTATGATGCCCAACATGGACGGCTGGGCATTATGCAAGGAAATACGAACATATAACAGTGATTTACCTATCTTGATGCTCACGGCCAAAGGTGAAACGGCCCATAAAGTGAAAGGTTTTAATTTAGGGACAGATGACTATTTAGTGAAACCATTTGAGCCTGTTGAATTGATTGTCCGTGTTAAATCTATTTTAAAACGCTATCGCATTGCACTTTCTCAAACGATTGAAATCGGTCATGTAAAAATGGATCGTCATACTTACGAACTTCTGTATGATGGTGAAAGTATCACGCTGCGCTTAAAAGAATTTGACCTATTATTTACATTAGCAAGTTATGCGGGGAAAACTTTTTCCCGCGAGCAGCTAATCGAAGAAATTTGGGGCTTTGACTACGAGGGTGATGAACGGACAGTAGATGTTCATATTAAAAGATTACGTGAGCGTTTCCCTGAGGACAAAAGTGGATTTGCTATCCGAACAATTCGTGGCCTTGGCTATCGTTTGGAACTAACATCATGAAATATTGGAAATTCACCCTCAAGCTCATCATGATTTTAACCATTTTTCTGTTAGCAAATATCGTATTTGCCTTTATCGCTTTTCATGTCACTTCTTGGCTATCTGAACGCTTGGACATCCATCTTCAAGGGTTTTGGCGCCAATTAACGACCGTACTTGGCGTATTTGTTCTTTTTGCTTGCTCTGCTGCTTGTATTTTTTTAATCGGATTAAAAAGACAGCGTAATTATTGGGATTCAATTGTTGATGCCATCGCACGAATTGCTAAAGGCGATTTCAATGTCCAATTAGACAAAATGTCAGATGATGAAAATGATCATTTTGGCCAGCTAATTAGTGGCATTAATCATATGGCGGTTGAATTAGGCGAATTAGAGCGTATGCGACAAGAGTTTATTTCTAACGTTTCGCATGAAATTCAATCCCCTCTAACATCCATTAATGGATTTGCCAAAGCTCTTAAAAATATGAATCTAACTGAAGAGAAACGTCAGCATTATTTGGCAATTATTGAAATGGAAAGTCATCGGTTATCAAAAATTAGTGATAATTTATTAAAACTAACGTCTTTAGAATCTCAGCATCACCCCTTTGAACCGAAGTACTATCGACTCGATAAACAATTACGCAATGTTGTACTAGCCCTTGAGCCTAATTGGTTAGCGAAACAAATTGATATTGATATCCAATTACAAAATAGCACAATAAAAGCAGATGAAGACTTGATGAACCAAGTATGGTTGAACGTGCTCAGTAACAGCATCAAATTTACAGACAATCATGGTCAGATAGGCATTTCGATGTTGGCTCAACATGACACGATAACCGTAAGCATTCGCGATAATGGCATCGGCTTAACCGATGAGCAGCAAAAACATATTTTTGAGCGTTTTTATAAAGCAGATCAATCGAGAGTTGCTACAAATGGAGGTAGCGGTCTCGGTTTATCGATTGTAAAGAAAATCATTGATATGCATCATGGGACAATTACTGTGCAAAGTAAGCTTGCCGAACAGACAACATTCGAAATAACACTCCCTCTAGACAATGAGACAAATAAAGAAGAGCATAAGTTGTGAATGACGTTCACACCTATGCTCTTCTGCTATTTAATAAGCGACTTGTTTAAAGTACTGATATATTTTCGCTAATTTTTTATCTTGCTTGCCATTCTTACTTTCCATATAACCAAATTCGAAAAATTTCACTTTTTTAATGCCTACAAAATTAAACAACGCCTTGCGCATTAATACTTTATGGGCATTATTCAACAACAAAAGTGGATATTTTGTTGGACCTTTCATCGTAGATACACATACGACGGACTTGCCTGTTAATAGTCCATCTGGGAACCAGCCTTTTTTATCTCGATAGGCAAAATTGGATGCAAATAATTGATCAATATAACCTAAAAGCATCGCTGGCGGTCTTCCCCACCAAATCGGATAGACAAAGACGATTTTATCTGCCCATGTTATTTGTTGTCGATATTTCTCCATTTTCGGGTCACGATACATATCACGGCGACGTTTATGCTCATTAAAGTGTAAAAGTGGGTCAAATTGTTCCTCATATAAATCGAGCACTTGTAATTCACTTATGTACGGATTGGCTTTACATCCCTTTACCACTTCTTGCAAAAAGGCATAGTTTAAGCTTTTATGATTCGGATACGTATAAATCACTAATGTTTTCATAACATCCTCCATTACTTATCATTTGATAACTAAATACTACACACATGTCTTTTAGTTGTCAAATGATAATTGTTTTAAGATAAGTTTTTTGGTATCTTGTTACGTAAGAGGTGATTATTTGGACAAGAATGCATTATTTAATCAATTTGTCACGTTTACAGCAAACGTCCATCAAGTAACAAGTGACTTAACACAAAATATCAACACAGATACCATTACACCTGTTCAATACAAAATTTTAGAATATTTGAAAGTAAGTCAGCCTGTCACGATTACCGAAATTAGTGATTGTCATCATATGTCGTTACCCAATACAAGCCGAGAGCTTAAAAAACTACAAGAAAAACATTTAATTGAAAAAATAAGTGATAGTGAGGATCGTCGTAAATATTACGTGCGTCTATCGGAGGATGGCGAACAATTGATGAATGAAGCTTTTGCCCGTATCGAAGCCCGCTTTCAGCAGCTTATTCAACATATTTCGAAAGAAGATCTCACGGAAATACAGCACGCTTTAAATATTTTGCAACAGACGGTTTTTAAACAATAAAATAATTTTTAATAAAAAAAGTGACCTCAAATGCAATCTGATTTGAGGTCACTTTTGCTCTATTTTTTTAACTAGCTTCGCTATATAAATTAATAAACCAATAATTGTTAGGGGTATCGAAAGTGCAACTAAAGTAGCAATAACTGCAAATATATCTCCAACAAGTATTTTTGACATGATTAAATTTCTCTCCTTGTAAACTTTTAAATTACCAAGAATAAAGAAGTGACTTCGTTCTGTAAAAATGCCTTTGTTGCAATGATTATTCTTCAATATGTTTTTGCGTTTATTTACTAAAAATCGTCAGCAGTTACTTCGTCGCTCCTCATTTTTAATTGATTAGCTTTTATTGTCTTTCATTCATAAGGGTTGGTCTTTCGTCTGATTTGAATCTAATGATGCGGCTTTTACATGATTCGTTCCAAATCCAATCCCTGAAAGGACCAAGAATAACTACTGATGTTAAAATATAATATTATCTTATCAAATCATTAAAATATAAAAAAGTTAAAAATGCATAATAATTATATAATTCAAAAATTATTCATATTATTTAAATATAGAGTATCTATTATTTACAATGTAAATATTATTATTAGCATAAATTGAAAGCATAGATATCTTCATTTTTTAATTACTTATGCGATGAAATTTAATGTTTCACACCATCTCACGGTTATTAATTGAGCCTGTACCTTTTCCTTTCATACAAATAGTTAATAATCCGTCACCCATTGGCACGTTCTTTAATAGTCTAAAGATGACTAAAGGAGGTGACTCATGTGGGAGCTGTTTTAAATAAAAAATGGCTAGATCAACATTTAACTTCCCTACCATTATGGCAACAGCACGCATTCACAGACTTTGCAACAATGATTGCAGATGATGCAAATATGTTCCCATGCATTCCTGCCAGAACAGGTTTTTTATCAAATCAACTACGCTTTAGCTTTATCGGAGATCCCCGAGAGTTACAATCAGCGAAAGACTTAGCAAATTGCTTAAAGGAATATGGCACTTGTGCACGCGCTGCTGGAAAATATACGTCACATGCTGTTTTCTTTGAAACACCAGAGGATATGCTGAAAAGCTATCAAGTAGAGGATTACAGAACCTTATTTTGGAATGTTTTGAACAATGTAACAACATTTGATGAACAACAATGGCCTGCAGAAATTCCTGCAGACCCTTCTATTCATACTTGGGAATTTTGTTTTAATGGCGAACCGTACTTTGTCTTTTGTGCAACACCTGCGCATCAACTGCGAAAAAGTCGCCATTTTTCAACATTGCTCATGGCCTTTCAGCCACGTTGGGTGTTTGAGGAAATCAATGACACGACTGTCCTCGGTCAAAAATTAAAAAGGCTGATACGAAAACGCATTGAACAGTATGACGCAATCCCAGGACACCCCGACTTAAAATGGTATGGTCAAAAGGATAATTATGAATGGAAACAATATTTTTTAAGCGATGATGAGCATAGCCCTTCGAAATGTCCGTTTTTAAGAGCCAGTTTGCCCTTAACGTTTCCAGAGAGGCGTAAGAATTAAACGGAGCGATTGTTGCTTCGTTTTTTCATGAGAATCAATGTAGCCAAAGCAATGATGACCAGAAACAGCAGACTGATGTAGAAGCCGAGTCTGCTTGTTTTTTCTCCTAATGTACCCGAAACCGTCACTGCAATTAATAGCATTCCTATAATATTTTTCACATGTTGCCACTTCGTTAATGTCATAAGCTTCGCATAGGTCACTAAAATAAAAAACCAATTGTAGATTAACATTAAACCTGCTGCCGTTATTAAGTATTCAAAAATCTTTTCTGGAATTAGGTAGCCTATCACAATCGTAATGATTAATCCAACTGTAAGAAAAACAAATGCAGGCAAAGGTACTTTCAGCTTGCCTTTTTTCGCTAATAACGCCGGCGCATCTCGATCTTCGGCTAAAGCTGTTAAAATGGTTATAACTGCATATAAAGAAGCAACCATCGTTGAAAATCCCGCAATAATTAATATGCCCGTCATGATATCTGCAACAAATGGTATACGAAAATCAGCAAGGGCCGTTATAAACGGGCTTTCATCAATTTTAAAAGTTTCCCATTGAACTAATGCAAGTGCTCCAGTTAGCGCAATAACATAAATTGTGGTTAGTATGACGATCATTACTTTTCCAGCTTTCGGTGCTTGCTGTGGATTTTTTAAATCAATAACTAAAAGGCCCATCACTTCAATGCCGCCAAAAGCAAAAAATGCATATAATAAACCAAGCCAAATCCCTTTTACCCCTTCAGCAAAGAAACCTTGAAAATTTGCTATAAAGGCATCTATTTGCTGCGGCTCACGATTCATCCCTTTCAGCAAAAGGATAACAGCAACAACTATGAACATAACTACAGCTGCTGCTTTCATCGCCCCAAAAATATTTTGAAATTTTTCAAAACCCTTCATCCCAGTAAGAATGATTAGCAAACCTAGTGCCCCAAAGCAAGATGCCGTCACCCATAACGGGATGGCTGGAAACCAAAATTGCATGAAAATACCTAATGCCATTAATTGGCTGCCCATAATTAATATTTCTGAAATCAAATAAATCCAGCCATTACTAAATCCAGCCCAATCGCCGAATGCTTGTTTAGCATAAGTACGGAAAGACCCTTTATCAGGGTTCGCAACAGACATGATGACCAGTGCATCGTAGACAAGATAGGTTCCAATGGCAGCTAAAATAAATGGAAACAATACAGCAGGTCCACTTTTGGCAATTGCCATGCTTGTGCCAAGAAAAAAACCCGTCCCTAATGTACACCCTACACCGATTAGAGAAAGCTGCCACCAAGACATTTGACCTTTGCTGGATTTTGACTCCATTTATATCACTCCTATACCGTTTTTCGCACGAGTGGCAATGTCATACAGCGAATGCCACCACCGCCTTTTTCAAGCTCAGTTACTTCAATCGCTATGATATTTTTCTTTTGTAAAATGGGATGGTTTTTAAAGTGCTGCTTTGTCGCTTTATTACTGACTAATAGCGTCTCAGGATCGATATTTAAAAAATTGATATCAGGTATCGTATTATATTTTTCTAACCAATACATATCAAAACCATGACGTTTTAAAAATTGTGCGGTCATATCAAAGCGTGTTGTATTTGTGGTGAAAACTTGGACAGGGAAATAACGCATAAAGCTTTTAGCTATGACAACATTATCGTGTGCTACATTACAATTCATATCTAAATGGAGCGTGTCTGAGCTACGAGGTAAGTCAATAATGCCGATTTCAGAAAATCCCGCTTGAAAGATACGATCCTTTACGCGTTCAACGCCCGCTCGCGTTGTCCGTTCGCCGATATTAATAAGCACAGCATCCTTGTTTAATACCATGACATCCCCAAATTCTAATATGTCGCCTGTTTCCTTAGGTGCTGTAAAGTGATGAGGAAACCATTGTGCAAGTAAGCAATGGGCATGTCCATATTCAGGACGTCGAATGGAGCTACCAGCCTCACCTGGCAACAAGTGATTACCAAATACACATGCAAGATCACGCACAAAATAGCGGTTAAGCAACTGTTCGCTAAGTAGCTGTGCATCTGCTTGTAGTTCCTGTGCGTAATCAATTACTTGCACGCCCGCATGTTCCAATGTTCCTTTCAGTTCCATGAAATTTTCCATTGCTTTTGCATGAGAAACTGGTGCGCTCCATAGAACATTTTCTGCCGTTTTTAAATCTGGCACGTCTAATTTAGAAGGTGCACAAAGCATGACAACCTTTAGCTCCTCGTGCTCCGACCAACAACTCGGTTGAAATGAAAACATGATGATATCTCCCCTTTTTTCATTGCTATCCTTGTTAGCCTTACCATCACCATGAAGATTATACGAAGCAACATCAACAAGAAAAACACACCATAGCAATGGTGTGTTCAAAGTGTAGACAAAGGCGTTTATCGCAGCTACGGTTTGGCGGTTGGGCGCTCTGCAGGCAAAAAATCAAAGCCTTCTTGATAATAGTTTTTACAGAAATGCGAGTTAGGTTTATTTTCATCTAGAAAATTTTTAGCACATTAGGAACTGTATTGCTGTAAGTAGACGTTACTAGTTGATTGGAGTGGAAGGCGCGACACTCCTGCAGGAAAGCATTAGTTGAAGCCGTGCCTGGAACAGAAATCAACGGTTGTTCACAACCCTACTTTGTTTCTTACGTAAAATATTCTAATTTCGCATTCGGGAAAAACTTTTTCATATAGCCGTAAAGATGTTCTTTGATGTCCTCTTCTTCTTCTTTTTGATAAATATATTTGCCGATACCATATTTGCCCCATTTATACCTTCTCGCGGTTTCATCCAACTCTAATTTTGTCATTGGATAATTTTTTTCAATTACTCTTTTCGCTGGCTTTGTAAAGCGATGTTGAATAAATTCAAAGGTAATATCATCTCTTACATCTTGCGGTAATTCCGCATCAAGCCGCTCAAACATATGGTAATAGCCTTCTTCCCAACCGTCATGCAAATAGATCGGTGCGACAATAAAGCCAAGCGGATAACCTGCCCTCGCCACTTTTCCAGCTGCTTCAATACGCTTGTCTAAAGGAGATGTGCCAGGCTCAAAGTTTTTAATTACATAGTCCGCATTGACACTAAAACGAAATCTCGTTTTACCATTATGTTTGGCATCTAGTAAATGATCGACATAATGAAATTTCGTAACAAATCGTAGTAATCCAAATTCACTTTGTCCAAAATGCTCAATCGCTCTTTTCAATGTATGTGTTAAGTGATCAATCCCGACAATATCTGATGTACACGATGCTTCAAAGCGCGTAATTTCAGGTGCTCTTTCTGCCATATAGTTGTCAGCAGCCTCCAGTATTTCATCCACATTGACATAGGTGCGAATATACGGCTTACTGCCCATCGTTGTTTGCAAGTAACAATAATGACAATGCCCCATACATCCGGTCGCAAATGGGATTGCATATTCCGCCGACGGTTTGGATGTATCAAATTTTAGCGTTTTTCGAATACCGACAACGAGCGTTGACTTGGCAATCCGATACTTCTGCAAATCATTTTCTCCAGGAAGATTACGCACCTGATTATGGGAAGTCGTATAACGAATTTCCACACCCATTTGCTCAAATTTTGCTTTTAACTCTTGTCCTAATGGATAATCGAGCGCGTCAGGCTCAAAATAAACGAGTTGAGGTGTAAATGGTTTTCGCATCTTCTACCTCCATCAATGAAAATATTGATGATACGCTTGCTCCGCATCCATCTCACTTGAAAAAATAACAAAGTCGTTTGTTAAAGGATAGTATGTTTCAAATAAAAAAAGCGCTAATTCCTGTGGATTGTCAGGATTATTGACGACTGCCGCTTCCTGAATATTTGCCACATCTTGAATATGGGGATTGCGATAAAAGATATAAACAATATCCCCTGCGTTATATGATTGCTGTTGCATTTTTTTACCCTCCTAAGTCATTTCAAGTAGTTTGGCTAAGAAGGTGAAATTTATGTTTGGCTATTAGAAATTGCTTAACTGAACATTTATTTGACGTCGTACTTCATCCAGAAGGTTAGCAATGCTGCGCGTGTATGGGAACAAATTGAATTTTTATTGATAATCATTAGTATTACAAATACTAACTTCCCTCTTTTGTCCTCCCTTTTTTACCTGTTATTCATTTCTAGTAATTGCTCTATTTTATGATTGGCTTTCGTTAATACTTGTTTTATTTGTTGAAGCTCCTTTTCCTTCTGAACCATTTGTTCATACTTATGTTGAAATAACAATTTTAATTGCTTAACATTATCAATTTCTTCATCTGATAACGGCTTTGTATGAACCGTTTTTTGCGACAATTCAAAAAGCTTGTTAATTTCGTGCAGTGAAAAACCAGATTGCTTAAGTTGCAGAATAGTATGAACGACTTCAATGTGATGCTCATTATATTCACGTTGATTATTTTTTAATGCTGGATGCAGTAGATTTATTTTTTCATAATAACGAATTGTATCTTTACTAAGACCCGTACAAAGTGCAAATTCACCGATTTTCATAATAATCACCTATTATTTTGTAAATTTAGAAACCATTAATAGCAGTATACAATGAAAAACGAAGCGAATGATATGGTGACTGTAAGTAAGTTGTTTATTTGTATACAGTCCTTCTGCAACCGCTACTACATGTAACAAGATAAATTCAACTATTAAGAATAACAATAACCATTCTCTGTCCGGAATCCAAAGCGTTAAAAGCATACTAAGTGATAAGATAATAAAAATAAATGTCCGCAGTTGGTAGCCTTTCTCTTTCCACTGCAACACACTTGCAAGACCTATCAATAAAGCGTATCCCCCTATCAGTACATTAGTAATAATAGCGATTTTGACCACTCCCCCTCTTTTAGTACTTTCACTTTAAAAGATGGAGTTCACTCCATGTCAATCATTAGCTGTTCATATATTTACAACTGACCTCTATTATTTTTGCAATATTGATACTTTTAAATAGGCCAAGCCTTTGCTAATGTTATGCTAGCATGCAGCATTGAGTTACAAAGTAAGGTACCTGCGCAATTATTCTTTGCTATCAATTCAGCTAAATAAGGAAGGTTTATAACTATGCAAAAAACAATAAGCAATTCACATTCAAGCACTTTTGATCTTATTTTATCCGCAATGTTAATTGCACTAGTGTTCGTTGCAACACTTACACTAAATATTAAACTACCAATCAAAGCAAATGGTGGCTTGGTCCATCTTGGTACAGGAATGCTCTTTATCGCATCAATTCTTTTTGGTCCTAAAAAGGGAGCAATGGCAGGGGCGATTGGCATGGGTTTATTTGACGCCGTTTCAGGTTGGTTATTGTGGTCCCCGATTACAATCGTCGCTCGAGGCTTACAAGGCTATATTGTCGGAAAAATCGCTTGGTCTGTCGGACGCAAAGGAGATAGCCTTGCCTTCAACCTTTTTGCAATGATCGTTTCCGTGCCATTTATGGTAGCTGTTTATTATGTTGGAGAAGCTATTTTATATGCCAATTGGGTTGCACCTTTAACTTCTATTCCAGGGGATTTAGTGCAAAATGTTATTGGGATGATTGTCGCGATACCCGTTTGTTTACTGTTAAAGAAAACACCGATTTTTAAATAAAATCGATATACTCTACTCTCAGTTCGATAAAGGTCCCAAACACGAAAAAACACACTCGCTTACGCGAATGTGTTTTTTTATTTGGATAAATCTATTTTTTTATTTATTAAGTAAATCGTTACACCACCGACCGTCATGGATAATAACTCTCCAACTCCAACGGTAAACCAAGTTGCCCAAAACGGCAGATCATATAGGATGGTTAACTGGCCTGCAACGGTAAACATCGATACAGCAAAAATCAATGCTGTGACGACCATTTTCCAACTATCACTCTTCATATTTTTCGTTACTGCACGGCAAAGAATTAACACTAAAAATGTTGCAATACCGCCAATCGGGACATCGAGTATCCAAGTCGGTGACATGAAATTTGCTTGTATTACGCCTAACGTGACAGCTACAATATAGCGTTTATTGTACAATGCCAGATAGTTAAACATCTCCGACAAACGAAGCTGGACTGCTCCGAAGCTAATAACGGATAATACGACAGTGACAGCCACATATAGGGCTGCGACCAGTGCTACTTTTGTAAGTTCCCTTACAGAAGTACGGGGTGAATCTTTTACAATAGATGTATTCAATTTACATTCTCCTTTGTAAAATAGCACATGTGCTATTTTAGTACTAACTACGGCCAAAGGATGAGAGCTGGATGCCCTAACTGAAGTGCCGTAGTGCAAGCGTAATTTTGCTTACTTGCGTATTATAGCAGAAGAATGTTTTATTGACCAACACTATTTTGCAAGCCATCCGCCATCTAACGGGATGACAGCACCGTGCATATAATCAGCTGCTTGACTCGCCAAAAATAGTGTTAAATTTGCGACCTCACTTGGTTGTGCCCAGCGACCGGCAGGTGTTTCATCTGCAACCCACTGCGCCATTTCACCATCGCCTTCAAAATCTGCTTTTGTCATGGGTGTTTGAATAGCCCCTGGCGCAATGGCATTGGCACGGATGCCTTCTCGACAGTAATCTAAATCTAGCTGTTTCGTATATCCTACAATGGCATGCTTAGACGCTGTATAGGCGGCACCCCCACCACCAGCAATAAGCCCCGCAATGGATGCCATATTGACGATGACGCCCGATTTACGCTGCAACATATGAGGTAAGATTGTATTCGTCACAAAATAAGTACCTTTAACGTTGGTATTCATTATTTTGTCCCACAGTGCTTCATCTGTATCAAGCGATTTAGCAAAGCCATCTAACACACCCGCCGTATTTAATAATATATGTACTTCACTAAATACAGCGATAGCATTTGCAAAAGCTCGTTCTACATCACTTTTCTTACAGACACTCCCTACCGTATAAGCAAAGTGCTCAGGGTATTGTTGCTGTAAATTTACTAAGCCTTGCTCATCCACATCTAAACCGAAAACATTAGCCCCGTTTTCTAAAAATGCAACAGCTTGCGCATGCCCAATCCCTGAAGCAGCACCCGTAATAAACACGGTTTTCCCGCTGTACTCTTCAAACTTCATCCTATCTCTCCTCAATTTAAAAGCAATCTTTAGTTTCCTTGTACATCAAAAAAATAGCATACTAAGGATTACTTAGCACACTATTCTCCCCATTAAAACCACATTATTTAATCGACGATTGTCCAGTCCTCGGCTAATAAATCACAAACAGTTGGTGTGAACATTGTATAGCCCTCACCGCGTACATTAATTAAAAAATAAGGGTTTAAATTGACCCCTTCATGCTCGCTTTGGCCAACAAGCTTTACATATAATTCAGCGCCGCCCCATCCATCACGAATTACTTTCTCGCCCGCTTTTAAACGCGGTAATACTTCTTCAAATGTCATTAATACTCATCCTTTATTCACAATGTTTTCAAACTTTCCACACAAAAAAGTATACTGGATAATTATTTTGTTTACAACAATAGCTCGTTCATTTATACTTTTCATTCTAACTACTTATTTTGACTTTAATGTGAGTGACTTGCTACTTAACGATACTAGCCCTACCAAACGAAAAAAGAACCTTCAATCCAACATGGATCAAAGGTTCCTATTTTTTAATGACTAGTTTTTATTTAAACCAAGTGCCTCCGCTGTTGAAGCATGCACTTCTTCAAGAAGCTCTGGATTTTGTAGTAAAGAAATACCGTACGAAGGAATCATTTCTTTTAATTTCGGCTCCCACTCTTTTGTTTGTTGAGGGAAACATTTTTTGATAACTTCCAGCATAACGTGAACGGCAGTAGATGCCCCTGGTGAAGCACCTAATAAAGCAGCGATTGATCCGTCAGCAGCACTTACGACTTCCGTACCAAATTGCAATGTTCCTTTACCGCCTGCTTCAGTATCTTTAATAACTTGTACACGTTGACCAGCAACTACGATATCCCAATCATCACTTTTAGCAGTTGGGATAAACTCACGTAACTCTTCCATACGTTGATCTTTTGATAATAGCAGTTGTTGGATCAAGTATTTCGTTAAGGACATTTCTTTAACACCTGCCGCTAATAAAGTCGTAATATTATGCGGTTTTACAGAAGCAAATAAATCCATGTTTGAACCTGTTTTTAAGAATTTTGGTGAGAAACCAGCGAATGGACCAAATAGTAATGATTTTTTATTATCGATAAAGCGTGTGTCTAAATGTGGAACAGACATTGGTGGTGCACCAACTGCCGCTTTACCATAAACTTTTGCATGGTGTTGTTCAACAATTTCTTGATTTTTACATACCATGAATAATCCACTAATTGGGAATCCACCGATGTGTTTTCCTTCAGGAATACCTGATTTTTGTAATAACTCAAGGCTTCCTCCGCCAGCGCCAAGGAAGACGAATTTTGCTGTATGGTATTCCATTTTACAGCCATCTTTATCATGTACTTTTAATTCCCATAAGCCGTCTTTCGTACGTTTAATACTTTCGACACTATGGTTGTAGTTGATATCTACATCTTTCTCTTTTAGGTGGTCAAATAACATACGTGTTAAAGCACCGAAGTTAACGTCTGTACCAGTGTCAATTTTTGTTGCAGCAATGGCCTCATTTGCTGGACGGTCTTGCATAATAAGAGGAATCCATTCTTTTAGTTTCTCTGGATCATCAGAAAATTCCATTCCTTTGAAAAGAGGATTATTTGACATTGTTTCATAACGTTTTTTCAAATACTCAACATTTTTTTCGCCTCGTACCATACTCATATGTGGTAATGGCATAATAAAATCTTGCGGATTTTGGATCAGCTTGTTCTTTACAAGATAAGACCAAAACTGCATCGAAACCTGGAACTGTTCATTAACATTGATTGCTTTGCTAATATCAATAGTACCGTCTGGTTTTTCAGAAGTGTAGTTCAGCTCGCATAGTGCTGCATGCCCTGTTCCTGCATTATTCCATTCATTAGAGCTTTCCTCACCGGCGTTTGAAAGTTTCTCAAACACAGTAATATTCCAGTCCGGCGCTAATTCTTTGAGCATTGTCCCCAAAGTCGCACTCATAATTCCGGCACCAATTAAGATGACGTCTGATTTAGTTACTCTGTTACTCATTTTTACCATCCTTATATTTTAAGATTTGCAGAAATGATGTAGGTGTAAACTAGTCACACACCTTTTCTGTATCAACTATAAACTTACAATAGTCTATCACAACTAATTAAAGAATAAAATATCTACTACAATATTATAGTAATAAACTAATCAAAAAGTAGTAAAAAGTGCGAAGTCCGCTCATAATGTCCTATAAACTCACAATAGCGTAAACTTTCCCTTCAGTTTTCCAAGAATAGCATCGATCAACGAAAATTCCATTCAAACGGGTACTTACTTAACGTAAAGACTGGACTAAATAAACTTTCGTATTCTTCTGCTTCGCTTAAAGAAAAGCCCTATAACTTTTAGTCTAGTAATCGACTCTATTTTACATGATTTACTAACTTACACAAGGTACCTTCAAACTAATTTGGCTTTTTTAACACGATGATTTATACATAAGTGAAAATATCGAGGGCTAAGACTACTTTTATTATTAACCAACATAATTGAGTCTATGTTTTACAAATAACATGGTTTTTAGTCATCTTCCTCCTTAGCTACTGTATACGCTTTCATCAAATCAATCAAGACTTAATGTTTCAAATTCTTCATTTCCCTCCTTTTTCATTCACGGTTTCACGATCTTTCAAACAAGCTAACTAACCCTCGCTTTGTTATATAACACATTCCGCATCAGATAAATTCTACCATACAATAATATAAATTATTAGAATATTTTATTTATTAAAAACATATAAAGCTTCTATTATATATGTAGATTCACCTATAATTTCTACTTGAATCATTTAATCATCTGATTTTTCGCATAATATGCTCATTACACCAAAAAGGTAGATCACCATAAATTTTGGTGAACTACCTTTTTAATTTTCGGGAATACTGTTTTACAACTCTATTTACTCTGCCACTATGTTTGAGGAAACACAAAGTAATACAGGTTATATTCCACCCAAAGTTAAAAATTTTAAATTGTAGCTGATTCCATCATTTTTTTCTCCAGTGCTTTTTGTTCTGTCGCTTGTTTTACTTTATCAAGCAAATTTTCAGCAATATGAATCGTATAACGTCCAGTTACTATCATATTTTTTAAGTCCCGAATCGTATAGCACTCTTCTTCAAGTTCATTATAAATACAGCCATACTGAAGATGATGATGCGTATCACTTCCACCGATAACCGGTTTATTAAATGTTTTGGCAAATTGATAAACAAGGTGCGAATTTTCCTCAATGCCCATTGAATATAAATCTTTACCATTTAAATCAAATGCATCAAGCTTATTTAACAGTACTGGGTCTAGATCGAATAAAGGTGTACTTTGACGATATGGATGTGCACCTATGATTAATTGTTCAAATGGTGCAACAAGTTCAAGCAAGTGAGCAAACGGAATAAAGCTACCCTTAGCTGTGTACGGTTCTAACATCGTCCGTATTGCACGAATAATAATTCGGTCTGCCACAATTAAAATATGTCCCACCTCTTGAATATCTACTTCCATTCCCGGGAAAACTTTCACATTATCAACTAAGTAATAGTTATCGATATATGGGTACATTTCATCTAATGTATTATAAACATCAAAAAAATTCCGTGTATTAAAATGTTCCGTTAAGGCAAAACCAGCAAGGCCATTTTCTTGTGCCGACTGTACCATTTTTTGAAAATACTCTAATGAAAACTCTACCTTTTTTGACAGTTTACCGTGTGTGTGAAAATCGAATTTCATTTGAATGCACATCCTTTTTAATAGTAAATACCTAATGTAAAACTAAGGCCAATATAAAATATAGAAAAGACGATAAATGCGTAATCATTACGCTGGAATGTAAAGTAAGCGGTTTTCAGCTTTTTAATTTCCGCATTGTTTATAGAATGGCTAAAGCCTTTTGTTTCTAGTGCTTCTACAGTCGTTCTAGAACGTTTCGCTCCATTTAAAATAAGCGGATAAAAAGACAATACTAAAATTTTTATATAATAAACCCACATGCGCCAATATAAAAACCCTGTTTTTTCAGGTGCTTTGCCACGTAAACGATACGACAAGATTACTTTATGAAACTCTTCCATTAAAGTAGGTAAAATGCGATAGCAATAGGAAACACTAAATGATACTTGAACAGGTACGCCTAAACGTATAAGTGCATCGCTAAACTTTTCTGGATCTAAACTCGTAAATACGGCAACGCTCGCTAATGAGATAACCGCAAGTTTAATAGTCAACCAAAACATCGGTTGGATGGATGCTATATCTCCCCCAAAAAATAAAGAGACAATAAATAACACAGCTATTTCACTCACTAATCCTACCAATAATATGCATAAAATGAGTGGACTAACCCGAGCTAACATCGTCATACCAATCATAAACAGTAAAAAGCAAAGTAATATTATTTCGTTATGGATAAACCACGGTACAATCGCAAAAAATAAATACCAGAAAACGAGTGTCCTTGGATCTAATCGACCTAAATAAGTGTCTCCGCTTCCATAGGCTGTTTTCAAAAGTTCTCCTTTTACATACTCCAATGAAAGCTTGTCAGCGATACGATTAACTATATTCAAAAACTTTATCCTCTCTTTCTATACTGTCGAACTGTTGGCAAAAATCTTCCACCGTATAAATTGTTTCACTTAGACCAAGTTGCCTACTCAATTCAACGATTTGCGGCAGTACAAGCCCCGCTTTTTGTAACAACGGCTGATTAAGAAAAATCTCCTGACGATTGCCATCTGCAATAATTTCACCGTTATGCATTACAATAATGCGCGTCGCCCATTCCGACACTAGCTGCATATCATGTGTCGCAATAACAACAGTTTTAACATGATCTTTTAAAGCTTCTAACATATGGACAACGTGTTTTTTCGTGGCAATATCTAAATTCGCTGTCGGTTCATCGAGCAAAATAACAGTCGGTTGCATTGCAGCACCAATCGCCAAGGACACTCTTCTTTTTTGTCCACCACTTAAAAGCCTTGCATCTCTTTCCTGTAAGTCTGTCAATGCAAAATCATGTAAAATCGTGTCAACGATGCGATCGTATCCTTTCACTTTTCTTGCTTTTAAAAACAGCTCAATTTCTTTTTTTACAGAATCCTCAATAAACATCTCTTCTGGATTTTGATATACATACGAGACATATTTCCCTAATTTCTCAGGTGTCGCATGCTTTGTTACTATACTTTGCACCGTTACTTGACCGTGATTCGGTTTAACAATGCCCGCTATCAGCTTAATGAATGATGATTTTCCTGCACCATTATTGCCGACAATGGCAATCCGTTCCCCTTCGTAAAAAGTAGTATCAATATTTTTTAATACTTGCTTTCTTTGCTTTTTTAAATTGCGGAATTGCAAAGAGACTTGTTCCATTTTAACGACTGCTTGTGTTTCTTGTTGCGTCTGGTAATCCCATTTTTTAACGAAGGATGTGTTTGTTGCTTGTAAAAACTTACCAAAATGTACGATACCTTCTTCTACAGTCAAAGGTAATTGTGTCGTAACAGCTTCATGACCTTCCAAATACTTCGCCGCTTGTGTAATTTGTGGTGGGTAAATACTACGACTTACTAATTCATCCACTTTCGATAACGCAACTTTGACAGGCTCTTTCCACAACATCCGGCCTTTGTCCATCAGTACAACAGATTGACAATACGCGGCTATTAACTCTGCATGATGTTCAATAACAATAATAGTTATACCAAATTGTTCATTTAATTTTTTCAGTACTTTATATATTTCTTCAGCATGTTGCGGATCTAATTGTGCAACAGGTTCATCGACAATCAATATTTTGGGTTTCATCGCAAGTACACCAGCAATCGCCAATAAATGCTTTTGCCCCCCACTTAATTCCCAAATAAATTCATTGGCAATAGCAGTCAGTCCTGTAACTTCTAATGCCCACTGTCCTCTTTCTTTATAGTCGGCCAAGCCATAATTTAATGGCACAAACGATGCATCCTCAATAACAGTTGGCCGCATAATTTGATTCTCAAAATCTTGATAAACATAGCCGATTTCTTTCGATAGCTCTGCAACTGAAAATTGTGATGTATCTCTATTTCCAACATATACTTGCCCTTCAAAATCACCTACGTAAAATTTTGGGATAAGTCCATTAAACGTTTTACATATCGTCGTTTTACCAGAGCCATTTCCTCCGATGATTGCGACAAACTCTCCTTCATTTATTGTAAAGTTCACATTATTTAACACTTTCTCTTCAGCGCCAGGGTACGTGAAGGACACATCTTTTACTTGAATAATCGGCTTAACCAAGGTTTTCAAGCTCCTTTGTATGAGTACGTTTAGATTTTAAGCGCATAACAACTAGGACAATAATTGTCACCATAAAGGACAACGTGATCGGAACCCAAATAAACCAATTACCGAAAGCATCTAAAAAATCTGGTTCCCATTCACCAAATGCCCAATCTGTTTCCGATAAAAATTCAGCAGCAATGGCAGTTACAGCTAGCATAATGGAGACAACGACTAACTTAGGTGTAACAATGGCTCCTATTGTATACTTCATATTTTTGTTACGTGGTTTCATCCCTAATAGCGGCTCGATTTTGCCATATAAGCGCGGCACTAAATATAACGTTGGTAATAGCGCAAATAAAATGCCCGAGAATAATAAATCATTTAATAATGAAACGCCTTCAATAATGACAATACTTTGGGCTAAACCTGAGACAGCCTCAAATTCCTCTACCCCAACCCATACTTTACCAATATCTACAATCGTACCTAATAAATGATGAACAAGGAGCCCTGCCACAACGGCAACTGTAACTTGTTTACGATTTAAAGGATTCCGTACTAAAATACCCGCAATATACATACCTAGCGAGAAAGTGATAAACTTTTCAACTTCTCCAATGCCGCCAAATTGTCCAAGCATTAATTCACCAAATATAATTTCGCCAAGCGATGCACCAATTGCTGCATAAAAGGGATGAAATAAAATACACAATGTTAACGGAATAAAAGCAAAATATTCTACAGACAATTCGATAAACCCTAATTGTACGGAAGGAATTAATTCCGTAAACATATTGGATAATCCGTAAAGTGACATTGATAATATAAATACCATCATTTTTTGAGACTGTGTTAATTGATACGGGCGCTGAATCGACATTTAACTTACCTCCTTCTTTTAATAATTCCAATATATAGGAGCATTGTTAACGGAATATGGATATATTGCAAAGGTTGTGTAAATAATTTTTCATATTTTATTTATTGAAAAATATTTTTCATCCACTGTATTATATGTTATAAATGGATTAGTTAGATTGGAGGCTTAAAGTGATATGAATCAAAAACTTTTTGAAGATCAACATTTAACACCAAACGAAAAAACAATTGCTGATGCGATTACGAAAATGGGGATGGAAGTATTAACTTATACAGAAGATGAACTAGCCAAGTCACTACAAATTAGTAATGCTACAGTCTCTCGCTTTTGGCGAAAAATAGGTTTTAAAAACTTTAAAGATTATAAAAATACGTATAAGGAAAAGATGGATATTTCACCAGCAAATAAATTAGGTAACATGATGGAGCAAGTAACCTCCTCCACTATCCATGCACAAATGATGTCTATGAGTGTCAAGCATTTAGAAATCACACTAGCCCAATATCGGGCTGAAGACTTTCATCACGCAGTACAGTCAATCGTCAAGGCGAAAACGATCTATATTTATAGTCCAGGCCCATCTGAAGGTTTAGGAAACTTATTAAATTATCGTTTATCCCGCTTTGGGTTCAATATTAAAGTTTTACCTAAGAGCGGGCATGAAATATATGAAACTTTGTTGCACTTTTCAACGGATGACGTAATCGTTATGTTTGGTTTTGTAAAGCTGCATCCTGAATCACGAGTGCTACTTGAACATGCCAAAAAACTTGGCATGAAATCGATTGTTATAACGGATAGCATCGTCTCAGATTTCAATATGCTAGCCGATATATTACTATTTGCAAGTCGTGGCGAGCTATGGGAATTCCATTCAATGATTGCACCAACGTTTATGATAGAAAGTATTATTATCGCCGTTGGGAAAGAAACCGCTGAACAATCGATGAAGAAACTGGAAATGTTAGATGCGATTCGGAAAGAATATAAAGATTTATTGCCAAGGTAAACAAATTTTTGGTCGTTCTGATAGGAGCATTCGCTTGTATTATGCTAATGCTCCTTTTTTCCGCTTAAAAGATGGAACAAAAAAACGCCAATCCATTTTAGGATTAACGCTTTAAAATAAAGTTACTTATTCGTATTACACTAAATACCATTTCCTAATGTCGCCAAATCAGCTAACGAGAGCTGTTGGACAATTTCATAACCATTCCCCGCACCTTTCGGCTTTACAATAACCGTACCCATATTCGGGATATCACCTAACCCTACACCTTTCGGAAAGCTATGCGCAATAATGACTTGATTTGTACCAAGGGGCGGTTTGTTCTCTAGTTGCAATTGGACATCATTTAATATTTGCTGTTGTTCAGCTGCCGAGAGCGTTCCACCTAAACGGTTAATCGCATACCACAAAGGATCCATTTGAATATACATTGTGGGAAATGCTAATTGGGCGGTTTCAATTGTTCTACACAATGGACTAGCGATAATAGGTGATTGAATAGGAATTTGCCAATAACGCAGCATTTGTCCATAGTAAACAGCTTCTCTCCGACCATAATCAGATAAATTTCGTTGTGTATAACAGTATTGAAAATTAAAATAAGGCTGATCTTCTCCTACAGTCGCTTCGCCATGTCGTACATATAAAATAAATCCCCCTGCCCGCAATAAATCGAGAATAGGCTTTTCCATTGGCTTCATCACCTCCTGTCTAATCTATCGATTTACTGTTAGTGTATGAAGTTCGTTGCCCAGAAAATGATGGGCTGATAGGTAGATTTATTGAACAAACAAAAAGCTCCCTACTAGAGGGAGCTTGCAGCTTGTCGACAAAAGGGATAAAGAATAGAATTCTTAATCCCTTTTTGTTATTTCCTTTGTAAAAAATGGGAACTTACTTTCATTTTGACCATACTCTTCGAGCATTTCATCTCTATGAAGCTGTTTGCCATGTCCAAGTAGCAAGCTTTTTTAAATTCATGGCAGCAAAAGTAAGCATCGCCCTTGTGGGCAAAGATAACAATTATAGTACTCATCGTACACATATTCATGCTTTCGAAAGAAACCATCTTTTGTTTTAGGACGTGTATAAGGGAGAACAGGTAACATTTGATTCTCTAATAAAAAGTTAGTGATGGCAGGTGTTTTATAAGCAGCGTCCGCAGCAATCGCTAATGGCTTTTTCACTTTTTCAATGATTTTTTCAACAAGAGGCTGCAATACATAGCTATCGTGCACATTTCCTTGAGTCACAATCGTTCCTAATACAAAGCCTTTTTCATCTGTCGCGGCATGAAATGAATACGCAAACTGCTTAGTCCGTTCATCTTTAACATAATAACCACTCTCAGGGTCTGTCGTGCTTTCTTTGATTTCTTTCCATTCATCTTTTTCAAATTTCTCTGGAGGGGAGGGCTTTTTTCCGTTTTCCTCACAATCAATATTTACTTCCAGTTGAAGTTTCTCTTCATAAGCACGTGTTTCTTTTCGAACGACTTTTTTATCATACTTTCGCTTATTGGCGCTTGCCTTTACATGCGTGTAATCAATAAATACATGGTCCACATGAAGGAGCCCTCGATTCATAATTTCTTTTAGAATACTATAGAATATTTTTTCAAACACATTTGTGTCTTTATCAAGTTGATTGGAGCGAAGGGCGGGCGACTCCTGCGGGAAAGCACAGAACGTAAGACGAGGGCATTCCGCGCGTTAGCGAGGGTTGCGGCTTACGTGTGTGCCCGCGGAAAGCGCCCGAACGTAGCGGAAATCAATGGCAGCAGGCATCTATTTTTTATTTTAAAATGAAAAAAGACTGTAGGCAAACTCGAAATTTTTAGAGTTTGTCTACAGTCTGAAGCTCCCTACTAGTTCAAGTAGGGAGCTTGCAATGTTTATTCTATTTTTACGGACTCAACTAGGTAGGGAGTATATGTCCTACTTTAAAGGAATAATGACATTCGCTGTCGTTTCAAATTCCCCTGTTGTTTGAATAGTGATGGTGCCGTTATATTTTTTGACAACTTCTTTCACAATAAACAAGCCTTGTCCTCTTATTTTACCTAGTTCAGGCTTTTTCGTTGTAAAGCCTTGCTTAAATATTTGGTGCGGCTCAGCAATTGTTGGCCCTGTATTAATAATGGTAAAGACATACTTGAAAGCATCCGCATAGCAGTAAATCGTTATTTTCCGCTCACTCTCGGGTAATTCAATTGTAGCGTCAATCGCATTATCAATTAAATTCGATAATATTTTAATTAAATCTGTTGTTTTAATATTATTGTAAGCATCCTGTGAAACCGTTAATTCCATTTTAATATTATGATTTTGGGCAGCTAGTTTTTTCGTTTGCAACAAAATGGACAATCCAGGATGATTAATATTTAATTTCAATGACTTAATTTCTTGTACATCTTTCGATAAGGAAGATAAGTATTGTTTCGCTTGCTCCGGTTCTCCTAATTGTAATAGACCGTGCAACACTTGTATATGATTGGTAAAATCATGCCTTAAAGAGGAGACCGAAGTAATTAACGCTTTTATTTCCGTCTGGTATGTGTCTTCCGTTAGCTCTACTTCTTTCGTCACTTCTTTTTGATACCATCTTTGTAAAAAGAAAAAAGAAGCAATAACAAAGATAATAAATAGTCCATTATATATAAATAAAAGTATATTATTTTCTAGCACTTTACCTTTAATGCCATTGACTTTATCGGCACCTATATCAATTCCGAGATAGCCGATTATTTGACCTTTTTCATTCTTAATGGGAGCCCCAACGGAAAGGTAGTCTCCATGAACAGGATCTTTAATGACATTTGTAACATACGTTAAGCCTTGGTTCGCTAATTTAATTTGCTTCTCAGGAACGGTACAAGGTATACCAATTTCAAAACCTTTCCTTAAGTTTTCAGGTACACCAGCAATCATGGCAGTTGATACTTTAGGGTTATCAATTAATAAAGTATATACTATTAAAGCGCCTAACTTTTCTCTCGCATCATTTAAGTAACGTCTTAATTCCCAATACTCATCACTTTCTACGGGATTATTTAAAAACTGCTGATATAGTTTGACATCAAGTGATGAAGCTATAGATATAGCCGCTTCTAAACTTTGGTTAGCAATGGATTCTTCCACTGTCTTTTTCATCTTCACATAAGAAGTCGCAACATTTAAACTTGTGAACAATGACAATAAGACAGTTGCTAAAACTAAAATTAGTTTAATTTTACGATTCTTCATACAAAATGGTACTTCCTCATCTATTTTATTCAACAAAAAACGCATGTCATATCTACTATAGCAAAATATTTTTTATATAGAATACAATAATATTATACTATAGTAATTTTCGTTTCAATATACCTTGATAACAATCGTGTAATTTATCTGCTATTGAGTTATTTCTTTCGTCAATCGAAATAGCATCAAAATGAAAGGAGAATAGCCCAACTAATGTTTTGCCATTCCCCTTTTTTATTCTACTAAATTATAAACTAAGCCTACTAAATTAGATAGTCTGAAGTATTTTTCCTTGAATCGTTGTCGGTAATATGAAATTACCTTCTATGAATTGTTGTAACGAAAACGTGAACGGCTCACAATTTTGCCCTATGCCTACAACGACTTCTAAATTAGTTGGTGAGTATATGACCGTATGCAAAGTGCCGAAGTATTCGTTATACTGTTTAACAAATAGTGGGGAATCCCCATTATTGAATAGATGATAAAGAGACTTAGTCGTACATGTGTCGTTTACATTGTCACGAATAAAACGTTTGCGTTGTATAGAATTGTTTATTGACGCTCTATTTTTCCGTTTCAATTGTTGTGATTCAAAATGATTGGTACAAATACATGGCTGATTGCTATCTATCACTTGCTCGGTTGGCGTGGCCTCTACTACGACCACCTTTCCACTTGAATCAGTCATCGAAAAGTTGTAGCAATAACGATGTGGAAGTCGGTGTAGTTGTGCAACGGCCTCTTCAATATTCCCACACTGTTCCAGCAATATTCTAACAATCGTTGATGCAAGAAAGCCTTCCCCTTGCCATTCGTTATTAACAAAATGTAAGCCGACAACTAACCCTTTTTCATTCATTCCGTCGAGTCTTCCAATTATTTGCTGGCTAAAGCCCACACTCGCATACCCTTCGAGCGGTTTAGAAAATACAAGCCTCGCATCATATAAAGATGGACTAAAATCATAATTTCTTACATACTGTCCATCATGCACTAACGATGTACAACCCATTTCGGGAAATGACATATTATAACCACTATACATTTGAACAATGGTATCCAATGGCTGTTGTAAACCAAACGCTAAACCTTTTATTTCTTGCAAAAGATTTGGGCAAACATGCTGTAAAATAGTTTGAGCGTGCTGGGCGTTACAACTAGCTGTTAAAGCAAGTAATAGTTCTTGTTGCGCAATATGGTCTGATACGAGCTGTTCATGACTCTGTTGGATGCCCGCATCATATAAATCGCCGTTTAATTGTATTATCTTTACCACTAAGTCCTCATACTTCTCCATTTACATACCTCCTGAATGCCTTCCGTATTTCATACAATCGTAATCGTTAACGTAACTTGAAGGTCAAGAAAAAGAAAAATATATATAAAAAAAGTTGCCTTCACTATGGAAGACAACTTAGCAATTGACCAAAAGGTAAAGATATATCAAATCATTTTAGTAAATGTTTTTAATTTCTCTAGACATGTACTAAAACAACCTATACCCATTATCTAAAGCTTTTTTTCTTTAGATCTGAATGTTTTACAACAAGTATCTGATGATTCACTTGCCTTCGCTTCTGTCATTGTATGCAATTCAAAATCTGCAGCAAACTCTTCATCATAATTGTTATCGCTACGCTTATCCATATCGATTGCAATTTTTTCAGCTCCACAGAAATTCCCTTTGGCATGGAACACGCAATTAGATACTGAACAGCTTACTTGAACATTCGGCATAACTATCCACCCCTTGTGATTGGTCTTGGCAAGTATAAAAACAAACGTTGCTCTATACTCTCCAATAAGTATTTTGTCCAATCTACAGGTTTTTACAAGCACAGTAGGCAAATAACTTCTTTTCATTATAAAACATGCAAATTAGTGAACACTACTGCAGGACAGGACAGCACTAATTGAGCTCACAGCAGAATGCCTTTACCTAATTTTCATTAGATGAGCGCGTCTTATCTTGAGGGTGTAAAAATTTTGGACGTTTACCATAGCCTTTTGGCGCTAAACGTATTAAAGATTTTTGAATATCAAGCCAGTTTAAATTGGCGCTTATATTTAAATACGGTACACCTAAAACGCGAATATTTGCAACAAAAATTAGAATAAAAAACATGGACAAGAAGAAACCGAACAAGCCAAAAAAAGCGGACAATAAAATAACAAATAAACGGAAAATACTCATAGCCGTTACAAACGATTGATTCACAAGCGTATAGGCAGCGATACTCGAAATCGCAATCACTATAATCATGGAAGGGCTAGTGATACCTGCCTTGATTGCCGCATCGCCGATGATTAATCCCCCCACAACACTCATGGTTCCACTTAAAAGAGATGGTAAACGAAGACTTGCTTCTCGAAACAATTCAAACATGAATAACATCAGTAAGATTTCCAATAAAGTAGGAAAAGGCAAGCCTGTTCTCGATTGTACAACGGTTGCTAAAAGCAGTATGGGCATTTGCTCTTGATGATAGGTGGATAAGGCAAGCCAAAAGCCTGGTGCAAGCATACTGATTAATATACCAACGATACGTAACAGTCGCTCCAAAGAACCAACAAAAGAAGGATACTCATTATCCTCACCCGATTTAAAAAGCAAAAATATATTGGGTGGTGTAATCATAGCATAGGACACACCGTCGATTAATAGGAGAATTCGTCCTCTACTTAACGATTGTAATGCGTAGTCAGGGCGACCTGTATAATCATGGTGAGGGACAATTTTAGCCGTTTTCTCGATACTCTCCATTAATAAATCACCACTAATAACAATATCTGTATCAATTTTACGTAATTGCTTAGTAATTTCAGCGAGCATCGTTTTGTCGGTAATATCATCCATATAAAGCAAAGCAACGGTCGTTTTAGAACGCTTGCCGATTTCCATCGTTTTCACACATAATGAATTCGTTGGTAATCGTTTGCGAATTAACGCAATATTGACAAAGACATCTTCTATAAAATTATCTCGAGGTCCTTTAATGACTTGTTCTTCTTTTGTTTCTTCAGGCTTACGATTTGGCTTTTTAGCAATTTTACTTGAAAATAACAGTTTCTCCTCTTCAAAGTAAAGTAAGGCGTAACCCGTAAAGACACGAGTAATGGCATCATCCAAATTGATTATTTTTTGCAGATCGGGAATGTATAGTTTATTTACTATTTGCTCTTCTAGCGGTATTGCTGAAGCATCTTCGAATAACATTTGCACTCGATCAATAATAACCTTATTCAATAAAAACTGATCAAACATCGATTCACAAGTAATAAAATGTACGTTATGTTGTTGAAAGCAATACGATTGAAAGATGACGTCAGCAGAGCGTTGAAAGAGTTCTTTCAACGTTGTCAATTCAATTTCCTGTTTCATTGATTGAATATTCCTCATCTCCTACTGAACCAGATTCAAACAATGTATTTTTACTACAATACATATAAACATATATTTCCCAATGCCCAAAAATTTATGCAATTAACGTATCTTGTCATCATCGTTTGTCATCTTGTTTGAACGTCCAAATTGCATTACAAGTAGCAAGTTATTAGCCAATCATTTTTTGTAAATTCGCCATTTCAATAGCAGACATTGCTGCATCATAGCCTTTGTTGCCTGATTTCGTTCCAGCACGTTCAATTGCCTGCTCAATATTTTCAGTTGTTACAATGCCAAAAATAACAGGGACATTTGTCGTAAGCGATACACTTGCAATGCCTTTAGCAGATTCATTACAAACATAATCGTAATGTGTTGTAGAGCCTCGAATCACTGTACCAAGTCCAATAATGGCATCGTATTTTTTTGTTTCAGCTAGTTGTTTTGCGATAAATGGCACTTCAAATGCACCTGGTACCCATGCAATATCGATCATGTCTTCCTCTACACCATGACGTTTTAGACCATCTAGTGCTCCACTAAGTAATTTACTTGTAATAAATTCATTAAAACGGCCAACTACCACCGCTATTTTCAAATCATTGCCAATTAATTGTGCTTCAAATGTTTTTCCCATCTTGAATCTCTCCCTTTACACTGTTTGCGTTTGTTGACGACGATATGATGCTAATGCTTCAATCGAGATCATTTTTAATTGATGTTTTTCGGCATAGTGCACTAAGTCATGAAAGCGTAACATTTCCCCGTTATCGCCCATGATTTCGCAGATAATGCCCACTTGTTTACTATCACAAAGCTTCGCTAAATCAACGGCAGCTTCTGTATGCCCTCTACGTTCTAATACGCCATTATCCTTAGCAATTAGCGGAAAAACATGTCCAGGACGACGAAAATCCGTTGCTTGCACTTGAGAATCTAGCATTTTCTGAATTGTTAATGCACGCTCAAATGCGCTAATGCCGGTAGTCGTATCTTTGTAATCAATACTTACCGTAAACGCGGTTTGATGATTGTCCGTATTATGAGCAACCATGGGCTGTAACGCCAATTGCTGTGCAAGTTGCTGCGTAATCGGCGTACAAATAAGCCCTCTGCCATAAGTCGCCATAAAATTGATTGTTTCAGCTGTCATAAACTCCGCAAGGGCAAGTAAATCACCTTCATTTTCACGATTTTCATCATCCACTACTACAATGATTTTGCCTTGCTTTAAATCTGCCATTGCTTCCTCAATTGAATGTAGCAAAATGGCCACCTCCTTCTATTTGCTTCAAATCTATATGCTACTTTCTATAGCAAGTTAAAACCCATGCTTCAGTAAGTAATCTTTTGTAATAGTCGACGATTGCTGACCCCGTTGTAACTGATGAATAATGTATTTTCCAACTAAATCGGTCTCAATATTGACCAGTGCCCCGATGTTTTTTGTTCCTAGCACCGTTTCCTTGTACGTGTGTGGAATAAGCGAAACAGTGACACTATTTTTATCCACATGAAAGAGCGTTAAACTTGTTCCATCAATGGTAATAGAGCCTTTCGGAATACAAAAACTTGTTAATTCCTCTGATAGCTCGATATCAATGTAGACTGCATTTGCCATCGGCCGTTTGCGTAAGATTTTCCCTACGCCATCTACATGCCCCGCTACAAAATGACCACCAAATCGTCCATTTGCAGGCATAGCGCGCTCTAAATTGACTGCATCTCCGACTGTCAGTTGCCGTAAATTCGTCGCTTTCACCGTTTCAGGCATTACGTCCATTGTCAAGTCCTGTTCATTAAATTGGGTGACAGTTAAACAAACGCCATTGACGGCTATACTATCCCCTAGCTTCACATCTGCTACCATTTTTGGCGAAACAACGGTAATATTCATACTTTGTCTATCGCTTTGCAAGGTTTTTACGGTGCCGATATCCTCAATAATACCTGTAAACATTTTCACCCTTCTTTCTCGTGCTATATGAAAATTTTAAATAATTATTTCATTTCCTCCCTTCACCTTTGTTACGGAATAAACAAAAAACCCCTTACAAAAGGGGTTTTGGGAGTTTATATTTATAAGACGTCACGAAATAAACCTTATGGATACATTTTTTTCCATAGGCTGGCATCTCATCGTTCTTCTCCCATCCAGACTATCACTGTCGGTTTTGGATTTGCACCAAATCAGCTTGCGCTCACGGACTTTGAATTGCTTCATCACCGCCGATTGGGAATTTCACCCTACCCCGAAGAACAGATACGTATTCAATTTGTAGCTAAATAAAAAACTCCCCAACGTAGATGATGGGAAGTCGAATTTACATATAAGCGTAGCCAAATAGACCTTTTAAAGTCATACGAATTTAAAAAGCTTATACCTGTACCCTTCTCCCATCCAGACTGTAACTGTCGGTTTTGGATTTGCACCAAATCAGCTTGCGCTCACGGACTTTGAATCACTTCATCACCGCCGATTGGGAATTTCACCCTACCCTGAAGGATATGTTTATTTAGTTACCTCATACAATAACATTATTTTAAAAGATTATCCACCATAAATTTTCAAGTATCTCGTAAGCATGATTCACACGTTAAATACTAAAAATGTTGGTAAAAGAGAGAGCCTGCTAAGAAATAATGTTATAAAAAGCAAATGCTCCTTGAATGAAAAGGTAACTAGTAACCTTCAAACAAAGGAGCAAACAGCAAAAACTAAAGAATAGTTTATTTTTATTTTTTCACATCTATTTCGTCTTTATTTGTTGGCACAACGACGCGCGAATTGCCCATCATTAATACGAAAATGGCTGCAATGACAATTGGAATAAGTGCAAGAAAGAAAACATGTGTAACTGAGCTAGACATCGCATTCACAATAATATCTAGAATATTAGCTGGCATTTTCTCGCGCACACTCGGTTCAAAAATTTCTCTCATATCGCCACTTTCAAACATAGTAGAATTAGCGCTTTGCCCCATATTTTTAAAGCCTTCTGCTAGTTTACTCGTAAAGACATTGTTTTGGATCGTTCCAAAAATCGTTACCCCCATCGTCATACCGAGCGTACGAAGAAACGAATTAGTTGAATTCGCTGTACCACGATAACGCGCATCTAAGTTATGCTGCGACGCTGTCGGTAGTAAAGAGAACGAGAAGCCCATGCCAAAACCTACAAGAATCATATAAAGCGTAAGCAGTATTCTAGCTGTATCAGGGGTTAGTGTACTTAGTAAAAACATACCGGCAAAATAAGAGATAACTGAAATCACCATTAAATTTCGATAGCTTATTTTCGTTAAAAAAATACCACCAAATGCACTACCTGCCACAGATCCCAACATCATTGGCATCAAAATGAGTCCTGCATTTGTTGCTGAACCCCCATAGACAGCTTGCACATAAATTGGGATATAGACTGTCAAAATAATAAAAGTACCGCCATATAAAAACGCCAACATTTGCGAAGAAGCAAATAAACGACGCTTAAATAAGAAGAAAGGAAGAATTGGTTCTTGCGCTTTCAGCTCTACAAAAAAGAACACAATAAAAAATACCGCAAAACTGATGAACAATGCAATAATGGGTGCTGAACTCCACTCGTACTGTTTACCGCCCAACTCTAATGCAAACATCAGGCTAATAACCGCCAATACAAGTGTAACGGCTCCCCACCAATCGATCTTCTGCTTTGTCAATACAGGAGATTCTTTATAATTTTTTATTATGAGAAACAATGACACAATCCCAATCGGCAAGTTAATGTAAAACACCCATTCCCAGCCAAAATGATCTGTAATATAGGCACCTAGCAATGGCCCTACAACACTTGCGATACCAAACACAGCACCAAGTAAACCGACCATTTTCCCTCTTCTTTCTGGAGGAAAGATGTCAAATACGATTGTAAATGCAATTGGCATGAGCGCTCCTGCACCAATCCCTTGAATTGCTCTAAAAATACTGAGTTGCTCAATCGTATGTGCGACACCGCATAGCGCCGAACCAATCATAAAGACGCCTAAACCAAAAATAAAAAAGCGCTTTCGTCCATACATATCGGATAGCTTACCGAATATCGGCATACCCGCCATCGTTGTTACCATGTAGGCAGAGGTCACCCAAATAAATTTATCCATTCCGCCAAGTTGCGATACAATTGTTCCCATTGCAGTTGCAACAATGGTATTGTCAATTGCTGACATAAAAATGGCAAGCAACAAACCTGCCACGACTAACTTTGTATTACTATTACTTTTCGATGCTTCCATCAAGAAACCCCTTTACATATTATTTATTCCTTCGTCAGAATGAACATGCTGTTAATAATAAATATTTCAATCAGCTTTTCGTTCAGAATGTTAACATTCTAAAAGGCGCTTTTACCTTTGTCAAGCCGCCAATGTCCGATAATATACCCCCAATAACAAAGTGCCAGTCACTTTTAGTGACTGGCACGATTTACGATGTCCGAAACAACTGTTATTGAACTAACTTTAATGTTTACTTGAAATAATATTTAGATAACCATGTATATAAAGCTATCGTAATGATAATTGTGATAAAGAATATAATGCAAGTTGACCATCCGATAGAAAGCCCTACCCATAGGAAGAAAAAATGTGCAACGATGACGATAACTAATATTGGTAAGCCAAAAAGCAAACTCACTAATACATTGGGATTAGATTTTACTGCCTCTGATGGGTTTTCCCACGCGATACTAGGATTTAACATATCAAAAACGGGTGTTAGAAGATTATAACAATAAACAAGTAATAAAACGGTAACCATCAACAAAAGAGTCGTCTTGTTCATATAGCCAAAAAGCGTAAAGATGAAGAAACTTGTTGTAACAGCTATACCACTCGGAATAACTGCTACCAGCACCTTTGAGAAATAAATTTTCTTCTTGTTTAATGGCAAACTATTTATGAGAGGATAATATTTCCCCTCTCTTGAATACGGTGTACCACTGACATTATTTATACAACTTATTATTAAAACAGCATAAGCAAAATATAATTCAAAATAGCCTGGTTTCATTATAGGAAAACTATTCGGAACCCACCCAGCTTGAATAGCTATTAAAAAAATAATAGTAAAAATAGGGCATAATGCTACTCCAAGTAACATTTGCATTTTAAAATATGCTTCAGTTTGAATGACCCATAATTCTCTTTGTAAATAACTAGCCCACTCATTTTTGATATCGTATACTTTTATGCTTCTAGTACTTAATTGGCTGACCTCACGTGAACCGTTTTTTAAGTAATTGATTGATAGGATGTTTGTTACAAAAAGAAATATTAGGGCACTCATTAAAATCATCGCCATTAATGCCATCATAAAAAGAAGAGATATTTCACTTGAAGTAAAAGTATAGACTATTTCGCCAACAATAGGCGTGGACAACACTAATTCATAGATTTGATTCATTATAAGACTCAACGAATTTTTTACTGTTGTGAGCGTTGTAAAATCTATTGTCATTAAACTGAAAGCTAGATTATTTCTTATAAATTGCACAGCACTAAAACAAAGCCATACTGTCAAAATATATGTGGCGGTAATATTTACGATGAAGTATGCCGTTTTACTTCCAAAAAAATGTCTCAAACTATTTATAAGCGATAAAATTAATAAGATAAATAAAACTAAGAGAATATTACATATAGGTATTAAAAGCATGAACTTAAATAGTTCATTAAATTTAGCTTTAAAACTTAACAACAAGAAAGTAGGTATTTGCGTGATAGTAGATACAACTGTAGGAAACAAAAGCATACTGCCAATTTTGGATGCAATAATGTTTTTTGGAGAAATTGGCATATGGGCCAATATGTCAAACTCAAAGTAATGGAAGACAGATGATATTGCAAAATAAATAGCAAGGCCATAAACAATGAGATTTGAAATTAGAAAATTGTAAAACATATATTCTTCTGTATTTCCTAAATAATTGATTGCGATGTTAATCGTCGTTAACTGTAAAAATAAGTAGCAGATAGCTATAATGAAAATCGCATTTAACATAGGTTGTTTAGGCTTTGAATAAAATGAAGAAATAAAAAATTTAGTTAAAAGAAATTTAGTATTCAACATTTTGTTTCTCCATAAAAAGCGATTCAAGTGTATGTTCTCCAACGACGTTTTCTATTTTTTCATGGAGAATAATTTTACCATCCTTTAAAATAGCAACTGTTGTGCAAATTTTTTCAGCTATATCAAGTAAATGTGTGGAAAAAAACACAGTACCGCCTTCTTCCACGTAGGATTTCACCAGCTTTTTAAATGTTAACACCGAATTTGGATCTAATCCATTTAACGGTTCGTCCATAATCATTATCGGTGGATTGATGGTAAAGCCAACAATCAGCATCAATTTATGCAGCATGCCATAAGAGTATGTACCCATTGCTTTTGGCATTGCCTCCTCCATCTCAAATTGGGAAATGAATCGTTTCATTCTTTCTGTTTGGTCATTATCATATAATTTCATGACAAAACGAATCCAATCATAGCCAGATATATTTTTAAAAACATTAATCGTATCCGGAATAAAGAAAAACTGCTTCTTATAATGGAGTAACTCTACTTTACTTGCACCATTAATAGTAATTGTACCCTCGTCATGTTCTATAATGCCTGTAATACTATTTAAAGTTGTTGTCTTACCAGCACCATTTGAGCCAACGAACCCCAATATTTCCCCTTTTTTAATGTGCAGCTCTACGCCATTTAAAATATGTTTACCACTATATTCTTTTTTTAAATTAGTGATTATTAACAAGTTTTCCCCTCCTTGTTTATTAATCTTTATGATATTTCTTGCCTGAAATCCAATAATGTGAAACCATTACCATTAAGGCAATCCATATAAATGTTATTAGCATATTACCATATAGATAAGAATCGACTGACCCTGTTATTAATACAAGCATCGCTTGTTGGCTCATACCAGCGGGATTTAATAAATCCATTATTGGATGTAAACCACTTAATATTTTTAAAACTAGCAAACTAACAATACTAATTAACGCTATTACGCCCTGTCCGTTAAATATTGTACTGACCATCGTAGTAAAAGCGATGATAAACAGAACCCATAATAAATAAAAAATTATAGCAAAAATCATATCGAGTAAGGGCATATGACTAAACAAAAAATGTGCATATACAAATGATACAAAGTAACCAAATGTTACACTAAAAGCAACAAATAAAAAATTTGAAAAAAGTTTACCACCGATATATGAACCTACTGTTACTGGTCTTGTTAAAATAAAATCCAGCATGCCATTTGCTTTATCAGACTGAATAATCCCCATCATAGCTATGACAATAACCATAATACCTAATTGATCGAATTGTGAACCAAGTGTTGCCGCCATTACTTGTGCTCCATCCTGCTGAGTCATAGCAGGATCAATCGTAATACCTTGATTTCCACCGAGTGCAGCTAAAATGGAAGGTAAATAATATGTGACTACTGGTTGCGTTGCGCCTAAAAACATAAAAACAAGTGGCAACCAAATCAACTTAAATTCACGAAACATCTGGACATATTCTTTTTTCGTTAAAATATAAAAAGAAGTCATACGCTCACCACCATCTTTAAAAAGATTTCTTCTAACGTATCCGTGCTACCAACTTCGAATCGAACAATATCTACATTGTTGTCCATCACATTCCGAATTAACATATCTTTATTTTCCTGAATATTGTCGAGTGTGACCTTCGCTCTTTTCCCAATAACCTCTACATTTTTTACATATGGAAGTTTTTCGATTTGTTGTACCCAATGCCGAGAAGGTGATGCCATTTCAAAATGTACAACCGAGTCATTAGACCTTTTTAATAATTTTTCGATTGTGGTATCTTCAATTTTCGTTCCTTGTTTCATAATGACAAATCGCTCACATATTTCTTCAGCATCTCCTAAAATATGAGTAGATAATAAAATCGTCGTTTCCTGTTTTATTTCTTGAATTAAATTTAGTACCTCTCTCCTTCCTATCGGATCTAGTGCCGATACGGGTTCATCCATGACGATAAAAGATGGCTTGTGTAAAAGCGTTTGAGCAATGCCTAGCCGCTGCTTCATCCCGCCTGAAAATGTTTGAACTTTTTCATTTTGTTCATTAATTAGTCCTACTTTTGTTAAGATAGCTGGTACTTCATTAATTAGCTTTTCTTTTGATATTCCAGATAATTGCCCCATGAAAAAGAGCGTTTCTTTTGCAGTCATCCAATGGAAGAAATCAGGATATTGTGGAAGATAGCCAATTTCTTTTTTCATACTTGAAATTTTTTTCCCGTCTAATAAGACTTCTCCTTTATCTGCATAAATAATATCTGAAATAATTTTTATTAAGGTAGATTTTCCAGCACCGTTTGGTCCAATAAGGCCAACACATTGACCGGTTTCAACGACCATCGAAAAATTGTTAACCGCTGTCTTTGTGTTAAATTGTTTTGTGACATTTTTAATTTCTAACTTCATAATATTTTTGCTCCTTTTCGACCTATTGTGAAATATAAAATGGGACCTATTGTATTAAAAAACAAAATAACTATTGTCCACAAAACGACATTTGTCCGTTCCTTTCGATGCCTATACAAATCAACTAAAGCAATGAGTATAAGAATGAAGCCTACTAGCATAAACGGCAATGCAATTTGTAACACAGCTAACCAATCGATATCCTTTAATTCATTTAATCCATAATGAAGTTTCACGAAAAAACTCCCCTTCCTTATTTCATTATCATTACTAATAATGATAACATTAACACATATTATTTGGAAATGCACTTGTTATTTGAATATGCTAAGAAAGAGATGCCCGATAACCATCTTGTACAATTAAGTGCATGTGTTTATTGATGTACTTCTGTGCTTGTCTGCATATATGGTGTGTTAACATGGTCGCTTAATTAATTTGCTATTTCTTTTTTTTCGTATTCGTGTCATCATAAACGCAGGTGTAAGCGACTACTTCCAAAAGGAGAATAAATAAATGAAACATATAATTTTTGATTTTGATGGTACACTGGCAGATTCAACGGCTGTTTTCGCCTCTGTATGGAACACCATCGCAAGAAAATACGACTTTAAAGAAGTGAAGTTAGAGGATATTGATGCACTTAAAAAAATCTCACTGATCGAACGAAGTAAATTATTTAACTTTCCCCTACACAAGCTACCGATAATACTCCCCCAATTTTATCGATTATACCAACAGTCATTACAAGATGTTCATCTATTTGATCATATCAAGGATGTCTTAAAGGCCATCGCAGACAAAGGTTATACAATCGCCATTATCTCCTCTAATGCAAGTGATAACATTATCGAGTTTTTAAAAGTGCATGATATCGATTGTGTCTCCGAAGTTCTATGCTCCAGCCATATTTTTGGCAAAGATAAAGTCATTAAAAAATATTTGAAAGAAGCAAATATTAATCGATCAGACGTTTTCTATGTTGGGGATGAGCAACGTGACATCGTTGCATGTAAAAAAGTAGGTATTCCAATTATTTGGGTTGGTTGGGGTTATGATGCGTTGGAAGTAATTGAATCCGAAAAACCTGATTACAAAGTATATGCTCCTGCTGAAATTTTAAATATTATTTAATGCAATGAATACCCTTATAATTGAAAAGGCTATAGTATGTGTACCAAAATAAAATAGCGTGATTCCGAAATAAAGATGGTGCGGAATCACGCTATTGTTAATATCGCTTTTGGAGCAAGTATTCACCTAAAGGAAAGCGTATAGAGTTGAACCATAATCTTAACGCGAATATATCTTTTCTTACATGTGCTGTCATCATACTAAATAACGTTACAGCCCTATTATTAGATACGAAAATTTTCAACACAGTTTTTAAGTGTCCACAGTCCAAACAATCGCTAGCCTTCCTATTGGGCTAGCTTTTTTAAAATTTCTTGGTATTTTTCGGATGTCCTCACTTCCACTGTAAGAAAATCTTGTCCATAGGTCGCCTTAATTAAAAATGCTACATCGCTCGTGTTTTGAAATCGAAAATCTAAAGTTCCATAAGACACCGTTGCATCTCGCCCTTTTGGTACATAGCCTACATCTAATGAATGATGATGGCGCTCCACAAATTTTATAGGTAATTGATCGACTGCATTAAACAATGTGGACGACGTTTGGCAAATTCCCCCGCCAATCCCCATAACCAGTTTTTTATTAATAATTTCAGGTGCGGGTTGATAGCCATTCGCTTCATCTCTAGGACCAACAACCGTATTGAATGAAAAAGTATCACCGCTTCCAACGATGACATTGTTAATGGCCTGTGCGGACAGCTCAATATTTTTATTTCTTCCAGCATCTGATGCATTGAAGTATGTTGTATACGAGGCGACAACCACATCTTCCAAATACGGTATATCTTCAAGATAATAGCCACTTTCAGTTATATAAATTGGCATTTCTACCTTGCCACCCGTTGCAGATACTGCAAGCACCTTTTCAACTAATTCACTTTCTTTTAAAATGACCAGTGGACTTCCTTTTATAATCCGTCCGTTATCATCCAATTTATCGAGCTCCATCCGCTTATCGAAACCCGCTATTGTTTCCGTTCCTCTCGCTAATTGTTGTGCCAATTGTTCAATACTCTTTTTATACGTTTCGGGATCTGTTTCATAGCCTAGTTCTTGTGGTGACAGCCTATGAATAACTTCGTTAGTTTGTGAATCAACAATTTCAACAATAACAGGTCCAGCTTCCATCTCCTTGTCCTGCGTAAACGTAACCGGCTGCTTCACCTCGTCCGTTTCTCTTTGTTCATTCTCTACTTTCTCCTGACAACCTGCTAAAGCCATTGCACATGCTAAACAAATGACAGCAATACATCTCTTCAAATTTCAACACCTACCTCCAACTTACTTCCAGCATCATCTTATGCGAGTCTTAAAGATAGTGTGTTTCTTTTTATGCATTTTTATTGGTCGTGATATGAATATTTGTTCATTTAATTAAGAAGAGTTAGGTCAGTACACACTTGAAAAGCGGTTTCTTCCATTCACAATTTAACTAAAAGAAAAAAACGCCACAAAAGTTAAGATGATCACTTTTGTGGCGTGCTTTCTGTTAAAATATTGAGTTTTCGGCATATAGTAAGTACATCAAATTATCTCATCTTTTGTTCTTTCCAAACAGGAAAATGAATAAAGTAAAAGTTGCAAATAAGAATATTATAATGGTTGTTGCTCTAGGAAATAACCATGTTGGACTTGATGAAAAATTTCTATTAATGAAAAAGATAATACACTAAATATGATAAGTATAACTAAAATATGTATCTCGTTTTTATTTTTCATGCAACCTGTACATTGAAGTATAATGTTTTTTTCATAACATCATCTTCTATCCCTTTCTTAGAAAATATTCGATAAATTACAGTATTCTTATTGATTTATAAAATAATATACACTCTTTATTTTTTCAACAAGCATTATTTGAAGTTAGTCATGATAGTATGCAAAAAAACTGCTCCTAATTTAGAAGCAGTTCCTATTACATTATTTTTGGATAAACATTTGAGACCAGTAGTTCCCGTCTTTCACAAATCCTACACCGATATGCGTATAGTTTTTGTTTAAAATATTTGCTCGGTGCCCAGCACTGTTCATCCATGCATTGACTACTTCAGTTGCTGATTGTTGACCTTTGGCAATATTTTCTCCAGCTGATTTATACGTAATGCCAAAGTTTTTCATCATCTTAAATGGTGTGCCATACGTTGGACTTGTATGGTCGAAATAATGTTTATCATGCATATCTTGAGCTTTATACTTAGCTACTCTAGAAAGCTCCCAATCTTCTTTTAATGCTGGAAGCCCTGCTTTTGCTCGTTCAGCATTGACAAGCTTTACTACTTCTTGTTCGACAGATGCTTGCTCATTTGTAGGAATATTAATTTTTTGACCTATATTTATTTGATCAGGATTTGCTAATTGAGGATTCGCATCAATTAATTCCTGTACACCTGTTTGTGTTTTTACGGCAATTTTCCAAAGAGAATCACCTGCTACTACTGTATATGAATCAGCTGCCATCGCGCTAATCGGTACTAATAATGCAACCGATAATACAGATGCCATCGCTACTTTTTTTACTTTTTTAAACATGTAAATCATTCCTTCCTGTTTTGCTCTATTTTCATGGTAAATAGTTTTCCAACATAATTCATCACTAAATATTTGGAAGGATTTTTACAATTGTATTACATCCGACATAATGGACGTATCGATTACTAAAAGAACGGCCTTTTTGCACAACTGATTAGTAATATATTTGAAATATAGTTGTAATAGGAATAAATTACTATAAAAAATACAGTAGATTTAAAACCATTTCACACATCATCAACCAATAAATAGAATTTTTATAGCTAATTAATGGTGAAAACTTGGCAATCGCCATGAAAACACTAGCAAGCGCCACAAAGCCCTCGCCTATCGCCACAAAAACACTGGCAACCGCCACAAAGCCCTCACCAATCGCCACGAAAACCTCGACAACCGCCACAAAGCCTTCACCACGCGCTTATCACAAGTAGAGAACGTTCCAAAGATAAAAAAGCATACTAGGAATGCTCCCAGTATGCTTTGAACTACTTTACTTATTGATTTTCAAGATGGACGTATCTTCTACGAAAGTCGTCGTATTAAATAAAAACAGCACATCTTCAATACCGTTTTCAGCCATATACTGCGTTATATTACCGTTATAATAGCGCAAGTCAATGACATGTATTTCGGAAATATGATTTGTTAGAAACGGAATGACGTTATGAGCATATGAATCTTTAATAATTAGTAACTTCTGTTGGTCCATTTGCTGTTGGTCTAGCTTTGTCGTAAGCTTCATCAGCGCATGCACGCCACCTAAGAAATAAGAATATTGATCTTTTTTCGTAAGAAAGCTTTTATCATACATTGTTGTGAAAGTTTGATTAGTATCTGCGATATACATCTCTGTTTTTACTGGCATGCGCGGTATATAGGCTTGCATCTGATCGGGCGATACGCCTGCAAACTGACTACGCGTATGATAGCTACCGAGAAATGAATGACTAACCGTTTCAATCTTAAACTCACTCTGTGAAAGGGGCTTCCAACCCTTTTGCTGTGCATACGCAACATAGGCCAAATAAGCGCCATATGTCGTCCAATGATGGTCTGTACGATAATAGATTGCTTCGGATGCATGTGGTGCTAAAAAATCAAAACCATTGATAAATGTTACATCATTGTGCAACTGCTCTTCTATCCACTGATTGACTTTCTTTTGTGAATACACTGGAGCCAGCCACGGTAAGCGCTCTGGATATAAACCAATGGAAGTCGGAGCGAGCATAAATGTCATGTTTACGTTTGGATGGTTGAGGGCAAATTGCTTGACCGCTTCTATCTCTTGCTGCACTTGCACCTCATCCGGCTTTGTAAACTTGTCGAATAAATAACCGTCTTTGCCTTTGTAGATGTTATTGTTCTCTTGTTGCAAGCGACCTTGTTCCACTATTGATTTAACCCCCAACCATTTATCGCGAAATGGAAAATGGTCTGTTACGAAACGCTCCGCTTCTTCGGCATATTTTTTAGACAACACATGATCCCATGTTAAACGTGGTACTGCTTGTAAATATCTGTTTTCCAATTCGGAGAAGCGCTGATGAGGCAAAATGAAAAACAGGAGAGCGAAGAACAACATCGCACCGATAAAACTGAAGACTAATAATCGCTCTGCTTTTTGCTTCATATTTGGCTACCTCCTTAAAAACGAAAATATAAAAATGGATTAAACGTAGCGTCGACTAAATAAGCGATGGAAAGAAAATACAACATACAATACCAGCCAACTTGAAGGTAAGATAAATCACTTTTTTTGCGCCATAATTTCATCGGTAATGAAGCGATAACGAGCACGAGTAACAGCACGATGTTCGTATATAAATAGTACCCAGTATCGTTATTCCATAGTGATTGCCCATTAAATCCGAACATAGCTGCCAAATATTCGCCTATTAAAGATGGCTGATCAAAGGCGAACAGCACCCATCCAATTAAAATGAGGATGATGGCATACATATGTCGTATCCAGCGAGGTAAACGAGCTAGCAATGTTAAGCCCCACCATTTTTCAACTATGAGGATGATACCAAAGTACAACCCCCACCAAATAAAATTCCAACTTGCGCCATGCCAAAAGCCAGTAAGTATCCAAACAATAAGTATATTGCGCATTTGTATAGCTAATCCTCGACGATTGCCACCAAGCGGAATGTACACATAATCTCGGAACCATGTACTTAGTGATATATGCCATCTTCTCCAAAAGTCCGTAATACTTTGGGCAATATATGGCTTGTTAAAATTTTCGTTAAAGCGAAAACCAAACATTAAACCAAGTCCTATCGCCATATCAGAATAGCCACTAAAATCAAAATAAATTTGGAAGGCAAACGCGATTATTCCTAACCAAGCTGTCAACATCGGCATCGTTTGTAAATTAGAGCTAGAAATCGTGTCCCACAGTAAACCGATATTATTTGCTAAAAGCACTTTTTTGGCTAAGCCGATAATAAAGCGTCGTACCCCTTCAGCAAACATCGTCATACTTTCCGTTCGGTGTTGCAGTTGCTCGGCAATCGTATTATACGTCACGATGGGTCCTGCCACTAATTGTGGGAACAACGCAACAAACGTCCCGAAATCCAACCAATTACGCTGTGCTTTCGCTGTACCTCGATACACATCAATAATATAAGACATTGATTGGAAGGTATAAAAGGAAATGCCTATTGGTAAAGGAAGGTCCGTTAACGGAATTTCCGTACCGAGTAAAGCATTTATATTGTGGATTAAAAAGTCAGCATACTTAAAATAAGATAACAACAGTAAATTCACAATAATAGAGCAGACAACAATGCCCTTTCTTTTGACGGATGACATAGTTGGTTTATCTAATAACAGACCAAAACTAAAATCCGTGAGCGTAGACACAAGCATGATGACGATATAAACCGGTTCGCCCCATGCATAAAAAATTAAACTCATAAAAAACAAAATAAAATTTCTAATTTTGCGAGGCGAACTATAATAAAGCATTAGCACGATTGGCAAAAAAACGAATAGAAAGAGCAGGCTACTAAATACCATCTGTTATTTTGTTTTGAAGAAGCTTTCGTACACTTTAATTAGCTCATCCGCTCTATCAGAAATAACGAATAACACATAATTCCCTTTTGTAATGACTTGATAGTTTTTCGCATTTTCATATTGGTCTGGTAAATAATGTTCAAATGGTTTTTGAGCATCTTCTGCACGCTTTTTTACTGCAGCTTCGATAGCTGGAATATCTTTCGCATCCTTTACTTTCAATATAGCAAGTTCATTTGATTTAACATTCATCAGCGGTATACGTACTGAATAATCCGCAAGCTTTGCTGCATCAATATTGTACACATCCTTTAATTCTTGCGCCGATAATTCCATAAAAGCCGGTTGCTCCACTTTTTCTAACATTTGATCTGCGATTTCCTTTGCAGATTGTTTTACTTCAACTGTCGATTCTTTATCGCCAGCGCAAGCTGAAATGACCATAGCAAGCATCGCTGTTAATAAAATCATAATTGTTTTTTTCATGTTAAAAACTCCTTTTTCATTGTGATTCAATGAGAGTAGACGTGACTCATCTACTTACGTTACATAAAAAAATGTTTTTTTTTATAAATTTTTATGATTCACTACATTTACATAATGCCCTTATAATAGTAAATACTTACATGCTATCTCTTCACTATGTAAAAATAACCATAAAAAAAGATACATCGACGCTGTTTCCGATGTATCTTTTTCTTAAGGTTATTTCCTTGCTAAGCGATATACTAATCCAATATATAGCACATCATACATAAAGGTAGCCATTGAGGTAATCGAAATCAACGGCGTTCTAAAGTATAAAAAGAAACCGACTGCCGCAAATAATGTCCCAATCATTTTACAAATTGCAATGGACATAGATTGTCCTGCGATACTACCTCTGCCAAGTAATAAACCGATAAATAGCCCAGACATCATTAAATTTTGTAAAAATGCCGCGTATTTCCCTTCCATATCGTGTAGCTCATGGGAGAGCGCCAAAATCATGAAAAAGCTAACTATAAGTGTAAATAGGAAGGAGCTATAAAACAGTTTTAGCGACAACTTCTTTTTATATTCGTTGCGACCGTATATTAAATATTGCCACATAATGACAAGGTCTAGGACAAACCAAATAAACGATATACCCCTTTGTAAATCATTTTGAGGAAATATAAATGTAAAAATAAATTCCCATGAAATATTGGCACAGATGGCCACCATCGGCATACCATATTTCTCATCTTGAAAGCCTCGTTTGATAATCAGTATGTATGTTAAAATCCAAAAAAGTCCCATACCTAGTTGGCAAATCAATAGAAAATAATTTTGATTCATCCTACACGCTCCTTTTAAACTTGCGTAATCGAAAGCTCTACTTTGTTACTGTATGACGTGGGAGGAATCTATTATGTCAGTTCAAAGCAAGTAAGCACAAAATAGCGTGAGTCATTTAGCCTGTAAGAGCCGAAACCTATTGCATAAGCTATACATTGGCAATGCAATTCGATATAGTTAAACGGGGTGATGATATGAAAACGAAAATTTATTACAACAATGAGCAATTCATAGCAGGTACTACCTTAAAAGATATGACGGCACTTGAACAAAACAACATGGCATTACATGTCTGCACTAGCCCAGATAATGTGATCAACAATCGAAAAAAATTAGCCGCTACCTTACAATGCGATGTCAATGATTTGATTTGTACGGAGCAAACACATAGTGCTAATTTCCATCGAGCGACATTGGCCGATAAAGGCTTAGGTGCTCTGCAACAAGAGACAGCCATCCCCAATACGGATGCGCTCTATACATTTGAAAAAGGTTTAATGCTTTGTAGTTTTACGGCAGATTGCGTACCGGTTATTTTTTATAACGAACAGCAAGGTGTTATTGGCGTTATTCATTCCGGCTGGCAAGGAACCGTTAAGGAAATAACATTGCAACTTTTCCAACATTTAATCAATACAGAACACTGCAATCCTCAAGATTTCCACGTGCACATCGGGATGGCACTGAGCCAGCAGAAATTTGAGGTAGATGCCGATGTTTATGAAAAATTTCATCGACTAGGCTATGCCGATGATTTTATGTATTACAATGCACAAACAACTAAGTACCACATCGATAATCAGCAAACGGTTAAGAAACAATGTGAGCTCGCTGGCATTCCGTCCCATCACATTACCATTGATCAAACGTGTACGTTCCTTAGTGATGAAGGTTTCTCCTACCGTCAAGATAAAAAAAGCGGCAGACATTTGAGCTTTATTATGCGCAAATAAACTGTCTCGAACATGTAAAAAGGCAATTTATCACATTGTCCAACAGTGATAAATTGCCTTTCTTTAATATGTTTTCGTTAAATATAATCTTAAACTGCGCTACACATGGCTATCCTATATAACATGATCATTTATTTGTATAGGAGAATTTTAATGCCATTACCTTGGATTATGTTACTTAGCTTGCTCATTTCATTATTAAATATTTTGGATGGTATAGCGACACATTTTGGATTACTGCACAATAAAATTGAAGAATTAAACCCGATTATGCACGTTTTGTGGGTATCAAGCCCTGCATTATTTCTCACAGTGAAAATATCACTATCATTGTCCATTTCGTATCTCTCCTATTTCATTTATAGGTTGAGCGGCCGTCGTTTCCAACAACTATATACGATTAGTTTAGCAGCTATTTTCATGCTTTACACATTCATTTTATGTTTACATTTGTATTGGCTCACTGCCCTTTAATATTTATGCATGCTTATTTTAATGTGCCCGTACTAATAACCGATGTTTTCACATGTACATCGATTGCTACTTTACTAAGAATTTCCCTCTTCTTTTCAGGTGTCCATTTGCCATGATAATACATGCGGAAATATTCACTTAATCCACTTGGATCTACTTGCCATTCATTAAGCTTAGTTAAAAACTTTTTAATATCTTGCTCTAGTTCTTTATTTATGTCTTTTTCTAAATCCGCTATACTTTGCGTTGTAAATAAATCATTCTCTCTTTCGCCTTTATACTCACTTAATGTTCCTTTTAACGATATAGAGATTGTGAGCTTAGGTGAAGTCATACTTTTATTACTCACAATATGGACGTCATTTTGCACTAAATCAATCAGCAATTTCTCTTTACCATGCCCTTGTTCCATACTAATGTCTAATGGAGCAAGGTTTTTTCGTCCTTGTATTGCCTGAATAATAAGTGCCTCATTTGGCGTTATTAATTCAAACATGTGGCCATCTTTAAAAACAGCTACCCCTTTAACTTCAATTTTATCATTTGTTTTATCAATAAACGGCATAATCGGGTCGAACACTGGATTTGTAATAGTATACATAAAATCATGGATGTTTGTATTCGGATTAAATGCCGTATTAATGCTCGGTTGCAATAAATCATTTAAATAAAAGTTAATATTGGGCTTGTCGGGATAGTTATATTTTAGCATCTCCTCGCCTTTTTCCTTCACAATCGCAATCAACACTTTATTACCAACTTCAGCATTACGATATAAATGCTGAATCACTTTTCGCACATTCCCTTTACGTGCAAACTCTTCATTAAACAACACAACACGTAATTGATTGAAGACAATTTTTTTGTCTGAAAGCTTTTCAATTTCAACAACGCCATTGGATACAAGTTCCGTGACAACTGTAAACGTTTGTGTGCTACGTTGCGCTTCAGGTGAATATTGTGGAATGGCGACCGTAAGTTTCATATTGTCATTATCCATATAATCAAAGGCAATTATCCCAACCATACCAACATCTTCAAGTGGCACTTTTTTTTCTTTCTCCGCACAAGCAGTCAATAGTAACAGTTGTATACAAAATATGAGGTAAAGAAGTTTTTTGCTCATAATTGCACCTGCTTCTTTTTTCGAATTACATAAACAATGATTAAAAATACAGGCCACAAAATTAGCATATAGCCCACGTAATAGGTAGCAGTAAATAGTTTTTCTTGAAAATCCCTTGAAGAGGGCATTTTCACAATAAAGAAAATAATTGCAGCTAAAATATATAAGTAAACATTACTCTTTTTAGAAACTAACGAATCTACACCTTTTTTGGCACACCATAAATAGGCAGCTACAGTAGAAAAAATTAAAAACACCCATAATGTAATACCGAAAATATCAATCCTTTCAATAAAGGAAAACTCACCCGCTTTAAATAAATTCAAAACGGAAAACTCTACATTTTCTAGCTGCCATTCGGAATAATACATCACACTAATCGCTGTCGTAATAAAACAAAGGCTAATACTAATCCAAATACCGATTAAAGAATGACGATATGCTTTTTTTTGATCGACAATATACGGATAATAAAACATAATTAACTCATAACCTAATATTGATAAATAGCCCTTTTTAAAAGCCTCATAAAAATCATTTATGCTGAAAAAATTAAATAAAGGTAAAAAATGACTTATACTACCTTTTTCAAAAGCCCAATGTGTAAAATACACCATGCCGATTGTTAGAAAAAACGTCAATATACAAAACCGTGCAATCGACTTAATGCCTCCACTTACAATGTACACAAGCATTAGTAAAAAACACAACACAGGTCCTGTAATTGTTTGCTCCTGCAAGGCAGTGCTTTGAATTAGATGCATATAATCACTAATAATGCCCGCACTAAAAGTTATTAATTGTATAATTAGTAAAGTATTTATGAATTTACCAAACCATTTTCCGAGTAAAATTTCATTTATCTGAAATAAGTTGGCACTAGGATATTTTCCATTAATCCAAATCATTGGATAAAGAGTAATACTTGCAATCACGCCAAAAAGTAGTGGCATAAATGCTTGGCTATATCCTAATGAACTAAGTTGTTGAGGTAGTGAGAGAATGCCGGTACCAATCATTACACTTTGTGCTAAAAAAACGACATGATATCTATTTAAAAGCTTGGGCTTACTCGTAGCTGTACTCAACTGTAACCACCTCAAATTCTGTAAAAACGATTATTTTTTTTGCGCTCTCGAAATACCCTTCTTTGCTTTTATATATTTAGTTGGAAAGCGAATAATACTATCAAGTAAATCGCTAGCACTTCGCGGCACAAAAGGCGTCATATAGGGTGTACCTAACGAATTTAATCGTAATAAGTGCGTAAATAACCAGGCAAATGCCAGCATAAGGCCATATAACCCAAAAAGTCCTGCAGATAAAATAAATATATAACGAACAAATCTACTTGTATTCGCTAATAAAAAAATTGGTGGAAGGAATGAAAGTAAAGCAGATGTTGCAACTAAAACAATTAATATATTACTTAGTAACCCAGCTTCAACCGCCGCTGTTCCAATTACGATACCTCCTACGATACCAATCGTTTGACCGACTTTTGCTGGCATTCGTGATCCGGCTTCACGCAATACTTCGATGATTAATTCAATAAACAATACTTCTATTAGGGGCGGAAACGGTACTTTACTTCTTGATTCCTGCAGATTTAACAATAGTTCATACGGTAAAACTTCCGGATGGAATGTCAAAGCAGATATATACATCGGTGTAATCATAATGGTTAGGAAAAAACCAAAAAATCGTAGCATCCGTAGCAAAGATGCCGTTGTCCAACGGTTATAATAATCTTCAACAGAAACAAACATCTCAAAAAATGATGTAGGACAAACTATAGCTGCCTGGCTATTATCCATAAATACCACAATTCGTCCATCAATAAGATATTGGCTTACACTATCTGGACGAACACTCATATAGTACTGTGGGAATGGAGATAACGGATTATCCTCAATTAATTGTTTTAGCTCCGATATATCTGAAAAAAAAGGATATTGTAAGTTATCAAGTCGATTTCTTAAAGTATCGAGATTCTCCATATTAACAATATCTTCCATATACATAATAGAAATTTTAATATTCGTTTCAGTGCCAACAGTACGTATTTCATTTTTCAACACTGGGTTTTGAATACGTCTTTTTAATAATGAAATATTCGTTTCTAATGATTCTGTAAATGCATCCTGCGGTCCAATAACGGTTGACTCTGTTTCCGTATTTGTTATGGATCGTGTTGGGGCACTATACGTATCAATCACTTGTAATAAAGCAGGTTTGTGGAAAAATAGTAATGTTTGACCCGCATTTAATTTTTGTAAAATGACATCCATATCTTCAAGGTCAACTTTCTCGGATACTTGAAAAATTTGATTAATATGATTTGTTAACGGAATGAAAACCATCGTTTGTAAGGTCATTTTCTCAATAAGAGAGGAGAAATATATAATCGTCACAACACCTGCATCTGTCGCCATTTTTTTAAAAATTACATCATCAATATCTTGCGTTTGCTGCTTTATGTTGTCGATCACTTGCTGTTCTTTTTCTTCCATGCCCTACTCCCCCCTTATAAACGTTGCTTACTGGCAAACGCCTGATTATACTTAATAGCACAATACGCAATATTTTTTATGTAGTTTGTCCTTTTTCTGAAAAAATATGTATCCTATAGCTCTAAAATTGGGCTAAAAGGTAATCTAAATAGGAAGTATTTTGAGCATAAAATTATGTTTACTTTGTAGGCGATGCTTCGGTTTCCTTCAAAACTTCCGCTTTGTTTCTGCCGCTTTAAAAACGAATAGCATCTATAATGCAAAATAAAAAAGAGTGTGGACAAACTCGAATAAATTGGAGTTTGACTACACTCTTTCAGTATAGCTAATACAAGTGATACACCATTGTCTATTATTTTGTACGTTCAGGTCTACTTTTGCCTATACCGAACACATAGTAGCTTAATGTGACAAGTGCCAAGAAAATAATCCCAACAATTAATGAAACGCGTGTATCGTCATTAAACCACATTCCGATCAGCACCATTACTAAAAATGCTATTGTTGCATAGTTTGTCAGTGGCGCTAACGGTGTTTTGAATGGGTGGTTTTCCATTTGCGCTCCCTTTTCTTTGCGGAAGCGAATCTGACTAATTAAAATGATAAACCACGGTATCATCCCAGGAAGAACACTTGCACTATAAACATAGACAAATAGGTTTTCTGGTGCAATATAACTTAAGATGACGCCTACGACTAAGCCAACTAATACGCCAGCAGTACCTAAGATCGGCACACCGTTACTCGAAATTTTTGCAAAAAACTTAGGAGCTTGACCATTCATCGCCAGTGTATAAAGCATACGACCAGCACTGTAAATCCCACTATTACAGCCACTCATAGCTGCAGTAATGACGACAAAGTTGATAATGCCGGCTGCCGCAGTAATCCCGACTTTTGCAAAAGTCGCAACAAACGGACTGCCAATCGTGCCTAATTCATCCCATGGATAAACCGTTACAATAATAAAAATTGCACCGATATAGAAAATCAAAATACGCCAAATAATACTTTGTATCGCATTCGTAATCGTTGTTTGAGGATTTTTTGCCTCACCAGCTGTAATTCCGATTAGTTCGACCCCTTGGTATGCGGCAACAACTAAAGAAAGTGCAAAGAAGAACCCTGTCCATCCGCCTGTGAAGAAGCCGCCATGTGACCACAAATTGGATAAACCAATTGGCATGCCGTCATTACCAAAGCCAAAGAAAATAAGGCCAATACCCGCCACAATCATTAGTACAATTGTGACGATTTTAATCATCGCAAACCAAAACTCAAATTCCCCGAATGATTTTACTGAAATGAAGTTAGCTACAGCTAGTATCACCATAGCAATCAATCCTGGAATCCATGCAGGTAAATCAGGATACCAATACTGCATGTACGTGCCGACTGCTATAATTTCGGACATTCCGACAATCACCCACTGGAACCAGTTACTCCATGCTGTTAAATAACCTGCTAAAGGGTGGATATATTTATAACCAAATGTTGCAAATGAACCTGTACTTGGCTCTACATAGAGCATCTCACCCATTGCTCGCATAATAAAAAATATAAAAATGCCTGATATAGCATACGCAAGGAGCACAGACGGGCCAGTCCACTGAATCGCACTAGCAGAACCCATAAATAGACCTACACCTATCGTTCCACCAAGAGCAATCATCTGAATATGACGCGCCTCCAACCCTCTCTTTAATTCTTTGTTCGCCACTTGTATACGCCTCTTTCTACCTTAATATTGCTTCAATAAATTACTATATAAATAATAATAAATTCTTTCCGAAAATACAAATGTATTTTTAGGAAAAACAACTATTTACAAACTTCTAGTTGGATTTAAAGCAGGCATATGCTGAACGTACCTCATTCATTTTGTATACACGTAAAATCCTTACACAGCAAGGAAATTCAACAATTTACAAACTAGCCAATTGCTCGTTCTATCACTTCACAAACTTCTTATAACTTACTGACTTAATGAATTCGAATAACTTACGTTGACAAAAATAAAGGCCTTTCATGCATACCAATTCATTATTTCGGAATATTCAAAATAATTTTTTTCGGCATAATTAAATACGGTGAACGTTAATTATTTTTTATTTTTTCTAAAAATTCCAACTAAAGAATCGTCATTTAGTAAAAATAATTGACCTGAAAGTAAAAAAAGTATACTATTTTTACATATTTCTATGAAAAAGAGGCTTACATGTGAGAAATTTATTATTTAGAAGAAAAAATATTACGGATTTATTAAAGAATGAAGGAACCGTTCAGCTCAAACAGTCATTAGGGGCTTTTGATCTTATATTGCTTGGCGTCGGCGCTATTGTAGGAACAGGAATTTTCATCTTACCTGGAACAGTTGCAGCTACTCATGCCGGGCCTGGTATTGTCTTCTCTTTTATTATTGCAGCAATCGTCTGCGCATTAGCAGGCATGTGCTATTCTGAATTTTCTTCAAGTGTACCTGTTACAGGTAGTGCTTACACCTATGGCTATATTGTCTTTGGTGAAATCGTTGCTTGGTTAGTCGGCTGGGCATTGCTATTAGAATATGGCTTAGCTGTTGCAGCCGTTGCAACCGGATGGTCATCGTATTTAAGCTCTCTACTTGCTGGATTTCATATTTCCATTCCTACAGCCATTTCAGGTTCATTCAATCCCTCCGAAGGTACGTATGTCAATTTACCTGCAATCGTCATCATATTTGTTACTGCCTATTTCTTAATGATCGGCATAAAAGAATCAACTAGATTAAATTCCATTATGGTCATCTTAAAAGTTGCAGTAATTTTGCTATTTATTGGCGTTGGTATATTTTATGTTGAACCAACAAACTGGCAGCCATTTCTACCATTCGGTGTGAGCGGTGTATTGGGTGGCGCAGCACTTGTATTTTTCGCCTATCTTGGGTTTGATGCTGTTTCTTCTGCAGCTGAAGAAGTAAAAAATCCTCAACGTAATATGCCTATTGGCATTATCGGGTCGATTTTAATCTGTACGGTACTATACATCGTTGTTTCCCTTGTTCTAACTGGGATGGTTCCTTATTCAGCGTTAAACGTAAGCGATCCTGTCAGCTATGTTATGCAACTCGTTCATCAAGATTGGACTGCAGGTATCATTTCATTAGGTGCTGTAATAGGTATGATGACAGTTATTCTTGTCATGTCCTACGGTGGAACACGTTTACTGTATGCACTAGGTCGTGACGGTCTACTACCAAAAAGTATGGCAGAGCTCAGTCCCAAATATAAAACACCCGTGAAGAACACATGGATATATGCTGTCCTTGTCGCTTTCTGTGCAGGCTTCCTGCCATTGTCCAAACTTACAGAGCTTGTCAATATGGGTACGCTAGTAGCTTTCACAATCGTCTCTATTGGCGTGATTTTTTTACGTAAAAATAAAAATATCCCAGCAGGCGGGTTTAAAGTACCATTCTTCCCAATCATACCAATTTTATCATTCTTAATGTGTTTATTTTTAATTTCCCAACTATCTGTTCATACATGGATTGCATGCGGACTTTGGTTTCTATTGGGCTTAATCGTGTACTTTTTATACGGAATCAAGCACAGTACAATGAAGTAAATGCCAAGTAAGTGCCAGGCACCCAAACAATTCTGAAATTTTTAGTTAAATCAAATAAATCCACTTAGTTTCTCGAGGGAACACGCAAAAGTAAGCCGCAACCAACTACGCGATCGCGTGTTAGCTGCGGCTTACAACGTGCCCCCAGAGTGCCAGGCACCGAAACAATTCTCAAAATTCAGTTAATTCACTGCAATAATGTTTGCTCCTGAAGTTTTGCCGCAAAATATTTGCGGGCATCCGCTGTAAGGATTTGTAAATGCACAACTTCCTCTTGCCGTGCAAACTCTACAAACATACCACTTAAATTTTCATACACGTATTGAATTTTAAAGCCATTGTCTAAAAAGTCATCAACCTTTTTGATTTCCTCCGTACTTTGTAAATAATCTGACATACCTTCACCCCTCTTTTACTGGCTACTCAGCACCTTTTATTTCGAGTACTGGATCCGCTTGCTCTCCAGTTTCCACATCCTCTGAACCAACTGCTGACTGTTGCCCAAATTCTTCCCTAAATAGTTCATCCAAGTTGTGACCAGCAGTAATTCCTAAATATTTTGCATCGCTTGGATCGTCTAGTTCAGCTTGAGGATACTTTTTGAACCACCAATACTTGGCTAACACATAGTACACGAGTGCGCCTACAATAAAGCCAACTAGCGACGAATACGCAGAAAAAACATTCGCCACTGCCCCTCCAATAATCCAAGCAATTAACCCAGCTAAATTAAAACCTCTCATATATTTGAATTGGCCATTTAGCTCATACAAATCTTTTACATGTACACGTCGTTTACGAATCAAATAATAATCGGCAAATAAAATACCGACTATTGCTGTTAAAATACCACCTATAATTAATAGCGCATTCACTAAAACATCAAATAAGCTCCATGGCTGTGCAAGAATCCCAATAACTCCTGCAATCACAACACCTACCCAGAAAGGTACTTTAGGGCCGCCTATATTGGAGAATATAGTTGCTGCCGGTATGACATTAGCAGAAGTATTCGTTGACCATTGTGCTAAAACGATCATTAATAAAAGAATCCCTAATATAATGCCACTAGCACTTTGCTGTAAAGCGTTTATTGGATCAGCGGACGCCACAGCCATATAACAAACCGCTCCGATTGTAACGATAAACGTATTCGTAATTGGCATGACGATTAACGAACCAACTAACTGAGTTTTATTGCGTTTAAACCAATTGCGCTCATTTTTTGGTGCTTTAAAAAAGCGAGAAAGGGACGGCATATCGGCAGCTAATGTAGCCCAGAAGCCCATATTCGCCATAATGACAATCATAAAAGCTGTAAATGCCGCTACACCTGTCGTTGGCGTCTCGACCCAAGTCCAAATATCTTTTCCTTGAGTAGTGGCAGCATCTGCTAAAGTTATATACATCCAACAAGAGATCAATATGATGATCGGTGCGGCTAAATCGGCAAACCGCTCAATTGATTTAATGCCTAACGAAGTATTAAATAATTGAAGGGCAGCAAAGACAAGAAAACATAAAAACCAATTATTAAAGTCAAATAATAAATTTAAAATTCCGTTAATGGCCATAGCTCCGAAATATGTGTTGATACCAAACCAACAGGCTGCTGTCACACCTCGAACTAAAGATGGAATATGTGTTCCAAACGTACCGAAAGGAGCCCGCATATAGACAGGAAAGGACAAGCCATGTTCAATGCCTATATCACCAATTAACGTCATAAATACACCGATTAAACACGAACCAATTAACGTAGCTAAAATAACCATTGGCAACGGCAAACTCATAATTGCAGAACCGCCAATTGCAAATGCCGCTAAGACAATCGCCATCCCTATCCAAATAACTGCAAAACCGAATGTTCCAATATTTCTTTGTTGATGTGTCACTGGAAGTAAATCAGGGGATTTCAAATAATTCCCGTCATGTTCCATACATTTCGCTCCTTTTTAATAGATTATGCATTTGGCACAGACATCTACATAATAACTGCTTGTCATGATTCGTGACTGTGCCAATTGCATGATTTCATTCAAGCAAAGTACATGCTGAATAAAATTTTCCGTGACAACTACATGAAGCTCTCTCCCTTTAGAAAAACAAACACTAAAGCAAGGTGGAATAACAGTTACTAACTAACAGTCGAATGTTTTATTTAGATAGACTACTCATTAACAATTGGCGTTCATTCCAAGTCATAGGCGCAATAGCAGATTTTCTTTCGACCATTGTAATCGCACCCTCTACAGGACATACAATGGAGCACAAATTACAACCGACGCAATCTTCTTCTCGTACTTTTAACTTTGGTACTCCGTTTTCCGTATATAAATCGATACATTGGTGAGACGTATCTTCGCATGCAATATGGCACTTATTACAATTAATACAAACATCATTATTAATTTCTGCAACGATTTTATAGTTTAAATCTAAATTGCCCCAATCTGAATAACGGGACACCGAGCGACCGACTAAATCCATAACGGATGCAATTCCTTTGTCGTCTAGATAATTATTTAATCCATCAATCATATCTTCGACAATGCTAAACCCGTGATGCATCGCTGCAGTACATACTTGCACACCTGTTGCACCCATTAAGATAAACTCAGCCGCATCTTGCCAATTCGAAATACCACCAATACCCGATATCGGAACATTAATGAGCTGACTACGAGCACACTCTGCTACCATATTAAGGGCAATCGGTTTTACAGCTGGACCACAATAACCACCATGTGCACCTTTCCCCGCAACATGCGGTACTGTATTCCAAGTATCTAAATCAACACCTGCTAAGCTGTTAATCGTATTAATCATACTAATGGCATCTGCGCCACCCCTTGTTGCCGCTTCAGCTGTTACAGTTATATCTGTAATATTAGGCGTTAGCTTCACAATAACTGGTGTACGCGCTGCTTCTTTTACCCAATACGTTTGCTTTTCCACCAATTCAGGTACTTGACCAGAGGCGGAGCCCATTCCTCGTTCTGCCATGCCATGTGGACAACCAAAGTTAAGCTCAAGTCCATCTACCCCCACATCTTCTACTCGTTTGACAATTTCATGCCACTTTTCTTGCTTTGGTTCTACCATAAGGGAAGCAATAATGGCATGATCAGGGAACCTCTTTTTCGTTTCATAAATCTCTTTTAAATTGACTTCTAATGGTCGATCGGTAATTAACTCAATGTTATTGAAACCTGCTACACGTTGTCCGTTATAACTAACCGCTGCAAAACGTGAAGAAACATTTAAAATTGGTTCTCCCAATGTTTTCCACACGGCACCTCCCCATCCTGCTTCAAATGCACGCTGCACTTGATAGCCCGAGTTCGTAGGCGGTGCCGATGCAAGCCAAAATGGATTTGGTGATTTTATCCCCGCTAAATCAATTCGTAAATCTGCCATGTCACTTCCCCCCTTATACAATCTCGCTTGGTTTTCTTAAACGTTCATGGATCTTATAAGCTGCATCTTTACCTTGTTGAACAGCTGTGACAACCATTGCCTCGCCTTGTCCGTTGCCAAAAACAACGTCGCCACACGCAAACACCTTTTCATTGGATGTTTGCATCGTCGTTTCGTCAATATCGACAACGCCATTGGTATGCTGTAAGCCAAACGCTTCAATTAATGACACAAAACGTGTTTGACCAATTGCTTTAATCACCGCATCAACAGGTAATATAAAGTTGGATTCTGCTATTTCTTCTGGTCTTTGACGACCATCTGCGCCTGCTTCACCAAGCTTCATTTTCACACATTCTATGCCTACGACTTCTCCTGCTTCATTGCCGATAATTTTTTTCGGTGCTGTTAACCACTTAAATTCGACCCCATCTTGCTTCGCAAATTCAAATTCAAATTGATAGGCCGTCATTTCTTTTTGCGTTCTTCGATAAAGAATTTTTACATTGTCTGCTCCTAGACGTACAGCACAAGTAGCACCATCAATGGCGGTATTTCCCGCACCAATAACAGCCACGCGTTTCCCTACTAGATTAGTTGGAAGCGCTCCCATTTTTGTTTGCTTTACAAATTCAATGGCATCGTGCACGCCCATCAGATTTTCTCCTTCAATGCCAAGGTTTGGCACTGCCCCCATTCCAACGGCTAAGATAACACTGTCATATTGTTGTAAAATTTCTTCAGCTGAAATATCGATACCGACCGTCGTATTTGTTTGAATATTGACACCTAGCTTTTCAACTTGTTCCACTTCCCAATCAGCTACTTCATTCGGTAAACGGAATGATACGATACCGTAGCTTCCTAAACCACCTGCCTTTGCTTCAGCCTCATAGATTGTGACACTATAGCCTAAACGACTAAGCTCTCGTGCCGCTGAAAGCCCAGCTGGTCCAGCCCCAATAATCGCTACTTTTAATCCATTGCTTTCACCTTTTGTAAATAGCTGTGCACCTGTCTCCATCGCCCAATCTGTAGCATAACGCTGTAGTTCTCCGATTTTAATTGGCTTTGTGGAGGCGTTTAACACACAGGCCCCTTCACAGAGCTCTTCGGTTGGACAAACTCTTGCACAACTAGCACCAATCGGGTTTGCTTCTAATATAGTAGTAGCTGAGCCCTTCATATTACCAGAAGCAATTTTTTTTATAAAATTCGGGATTTGAATGCTTGTTGGACAAGCTTTAATACAAGGTGCGTCATAACAATAAAGGCAACGATTTGCTTCTTCAATTGCTTGATTCTTTGTCATTTTGCTTGTTAATTCAACAAAATTACGTTGCAGTTGCTTGGTCAATGCATGTTCTTGAATCGGAACCATTTCCACATCCCCCTCATGTGTTCTTGATGTACTTGCCATTGTTTAATAGCCGATTGTTTTGTTCTCCAGTCAAAACAATCGGCCACATAATACCTATCATTCAATTACGACTCGTCCTACTATTATCTAGATTAATACGAAATGATAATCTGTGATAATGACAGCTGCTTACAGTTAACGTATAGAAAGCAAGTTACATTTTTATTGTTTCTACAGCAGTTGTTTTCAACGCACGTTTAATATAACGTCCACTGCCTAATACCCCGACAAATTCTTTGTCCTTAATTACATATTCCCCACGGACAAGTACCGAAGTTGGTTCACCCGTAACTTCCCATCCTTCATATGGATTGTAGTCCACATTCATATGGTGTGTTTTAGCTGAAATTTCGCGTTTAGCATTTGGATCGAAAATAACAATATCAGCGTCAGAACCAATGGCAATTGTTCCTTTTTGCGGGAACAAACCGAATATTTTTGCCGCGCTCGTTGAAATCATATCGACAAATTCATTAATCGTTATTTTCCCTTTAGCGACACCTTCTGAATATAAAATGCTAAAGCGGTCTTCAATAAACGGCCCACCATTCGGAATTTTAGAAAAATCATTTAACCCTAATTGTTTTTTGCCATTAAAACTAAATGAGCATTGATCGGAACCAATTGTTTGTAATTGCTTCGCTTTTAACGCATTCCATAAATGTTCTTGATGATATTTCGGTCGCAGTGGTGGTGACCATACATATTTCGCGCCTTCAAAGCCTGGTTGGGCTAGGGCAGACTGATCTAACGTTAAATAAGGTGGACATGTTTCGCCATAGACGTTATAGCCTTTTTCACGTGCTGCGATAATTTCATCGACCGCCTCTTTACACGTTACATGAACTACATAGAGTGTCGCACCGGCGATATGCGCTAGTTCAATTGCACGTTTTGTCGCCTCGCCCTCTAGCTCTGCTGGACGCGTAAGCGCATGATAAATCGGCTCTTTATGTCCCGCACGTCTTGCCTCTTCGACAAGCTCATCGATCACAGAACCATTTTCACAGTGCACCATCACAGTAGCGCCAACATCCTTAGCTATTTTAAATGCTTTAAAGAGCGTGCGATCTGTCGCTTGGAATTCTTTTGCATAGGCCATAAAGACCTTTACAGATGTAATCCCTTCTTGCTCTAGTAGCACCGGTAACTCCGTCTCTGTCTCTGGCGTTAAATCACCAATCATTAAGTGGAATCCATAATCAATGGCCGACTTCCCCTGTGCCTTTTCGTGCCACTTTTCAACCGCAGTAGCTAGCTTCTCTTCACCAGCTGTTAAACAGAAATCTAAAATCGTTGTCGTCCCACCAAATGCCGCCGCAATCGTACCCGATTTCCAGTCATCATCTGTCACTGTATTATTAAAGGGCATATCTAAATGTGTATGGGGATCAATGCCGCCTGGCAATACATATTTGCCAGTAGCGTCAATGATTTCAGCCCCTTCTACGGATATATTTTTGCCGATTTGCACAATCTTGCCGTTCTCTATAAGAATATCTGCCTCGTACACATCTGATGCAGTTGCTATCTGTCCACCATGAATAATTTTTTTCATGCTATCCCTCACCTTTCGTGTCAGTTCAAGAAAAATTGTGTTGAAGCTATTCTAGTAGTCCGATCGTTTGCAATATCATCATTATTAATCTATTTGCACGGGTAGAACGATCATTTTTTAATTGATTGTGTACGATTCACCCATACTGAATTTCGTTTGCAACGTTAATACTGTTTCGAGCAGCACATCTGCTCCTTTCGCGCAATCTTCAAACGCTGTTTCTTCCTCTTCACAATGACTTTTACCATTCATACTCGGAACAAAAATCATAGCTGAAGGAATGATACTAGCGATATATTGCGCATCATGTCCTGCCCCACTAAACATGCGATGAGCGCTATAGCCAAAGCGTTGGCAAGACTGTTCGACTTCATCACAAATTTGTTGATCAAATAAAACGGTCTCTCTTCCCCATAGTTTAGCTGACTGTATGTGGCATCCCATTTCCTCTGCAGGTAAGTTCTTCAATATTTCCTCAACCTTGTGCATAACTTCAGGCTTTTGATGGCGGGAATCCAGTGTAAACGTTACTTTGTTTGGAATAACGGTATGAATATTAGGAAAAACATTCATACGTCCAAATGTGAATACTAGTTGTTCATCAATTTCACCAAGTTGTTCGTGTAAAGACAACATTGTTTTTGCTGCCACAATCATCGGGTCTTGGCGCATCGACATCGGTGTTGTACCAGCATGATTGGATTGACCGGTAATCGTCACTTCATAGCACACCATGCCAAGTACGCCTTGTACAACGCCAATTTCTAATTGTTTCGCTTCTAGTACAGGTCCTTGTTCAATATGGAGTTCAATATAAGCAAGCGCCTCTTTTAATCGATGCTGTTGATCACCTTCATAACCACTAGCTTGCAGCGCCTCTTGAAAAGAAATGCCATTTTTATCGACCGACTGTAGCATTTTTTCCTTTTCAAATTTCGAAGCAATGACGCCGGAGCTCATCATCGCTGGATCAAAACGAGCACCTTCTTCATTTGTAAAATTAACGATCATTAATGGCACATCAAGCTCAACATCATTGTCCTTTAATGTTTTAATCGCTTCTAACGCTGTTAAAACGCCTAACACACCATCAAACTTGCCACCTTTTTCAACGGAATCTAAATGTGAGCCCATGACAATTGGAGGAACATCTTTTTTTCCTGGTAGAGTCGCATAGATATTGGCCATATCATCTACTTTGATTTCCATGCCTAGGTCTTTACAACACTGACAAAAATAATTTCTAGCTAAAATATCCTCATCCGAAAGAGACAAACGCGTTACGCCACCGTTTATAGTAGCCCCAAACTGACTAAATTGATCAATTGAATCTTGCAATCGTCTACTATTACATTTATACATATGCAAGTCCTCTCTTTCACAGTAGTTAATTAATATTGTAAATTAGATAAAATTTACGAGATATGGATAGAAAACTAAAAAAATATGTGCAACTGCACATGATATATGGTAAGTTATGTTCATATTAAGGGGGGAAACGATGGGCACGATTCGCAAAATTGTGGAGGGAGTTCAATTCCCTATGCTGACATTAGTCGCTGGACATAGTGGGTCTTATCGCAGAGTTACCGGTATTAACGTAATTGAGAGCATTGATTTAATCATGTTTTGCCGACCAAATGAACTTGTCGTCACGACAGGTATTAATATAGCCCAGCAGGAAGATGCTTTAGAGCAACTCGTAAAGTTAGCTTTCACCAAAAAAGTTGCAGGCTTTATTATTAATATTGGCCCTTATATTTCTTCAATACCTGAATCCATTATCGCGTTTGCCAATGAGCATGATTTCCCTGTGTTTCAAATGCCCTGGCATTGTCGAGTAGCAGATTTATTAAAAACAACTTTTCAATTTATTTCCAACACTCACCAAGAGCAATCATTAGAGGAGAAGGTCCTTAGTCATTTACTCTTTCACTATAAAAAACAGTTAGATACAACGAAAGAGCAACTGACGCAACTCGGATTTCCGCAAGGTAGAGAGCTTGCCATCATTACTTGTACAACAATAGGCACACAGACAAACATTGACCGCTACGAGGTGATGATTCAATTTGCATTTCAGCATCGCTATCAACGCTTTTTAAAACTAAAACATAAAAATCACCTCATATTTTTAATTGACCGAGCGCAAATTAATACACCGAATATCCCCTTCTCTAAAGTAGTTGAAGAACTCTATGAAAAAATCAAACAAAAAAATGGCACCCTCGATATAATTATCGGCAAAGGCACCTATCAAAAAGAACTTGAAAAAATACGGACAAGCTATGAAGAATCATTAACTGTGATCCAATTGGCACAGCTTCATAACAATCGATTCTTATATAAATATAAAGATATCGGTGCTTATCAAATTATTATGGCCGTACAAAATCAGTCACTTATGCAATCGTTTAGTCAAGATATTTTAGGACAAATACACCGCTATGATGCGTTGCACAGTACGGATTACGGAACATTTTTACGTATATATCTTGAGGAAAATGGCAGTACGAGTAAAATTAGCGAGCGCCTTTATATTCATCGCAATACGGTTCTTTATAAAATAAAAAAAATAGAAATGCTACTAGATATGGATTTAACGAATCCATTTACAAAAACAAACCTCTATTTAGCATTTTTAATAGAAGATGTGATGAACCATCGATAAACGAACGTTACTTCGAATACAATTAAGTGACGATTTAAATATCTGAATTTTCAAATTAACGATGTGTAATTTAGCCTTAAACTAACATGTTGATGTCATTATAGCGAGGCATTATACATGCTATGTTTCGGATTACGGTGCTCTTACGGTAAATCGCAATAACCACCAAGCAAAAAAAGTGTTAGATTGATAGCTACAATCTAACACTTTTACTTTTCAACTTTCCCTATAGGTTTGCCAATTTTCTTTGTAAAGCAATTTCTTGCCGTTTCTCTTTCGTTACTCTCTGCCATATCATAACGGTTACTAAACCAATAACCGCTAATGCCAGTAAAATCGTAAAGAATACTTTATATCCTGTCGTACCACTCCAAAGATCCAAACATGCACCTGCTACTATCGGCATAAAAATTTCGCCGCTATAGCCAATAATCATTAAAGGCATGGAAACCGTACCTGTTGTTTCAACAGGATAATCTCCTTCTACTAAAATAGCAAAATGCATCGCTTGCAGTGCATACATGGAAGTGTATATCACGGCAATGAATACTAATAACATTAATATGAAAGAGGCTTTAGCAGGTAACACAATAAGTCCAACTAAGCCGACAATAAGTACGATATAACCAATTAATACCATATTAGAAACGCCGATACGATCGCCAATGATTCCAGCACCAAAGCTTCCAATAGGGCGGCAATATTGAGAAAAATACCCTAAAGCAGCTGCAATTAACGTAGAAGCACCAAACGCAGCCGTTGCATAAGGCGTAATATAGTAATAGCTAATAATCATCGCATAGGATGTAAAAATAAGAATCGTTGCTAACCATGTAGTTGGCATCTTAAGAATTTTCCAAAGGACTGCCCAATCAAATTTCTTACTGCCGTCTGTGGCTTGTACGCTTTCATTTTCTTGATTAGATTCCTTATAAATCAACATAATGATAAAGCCTAATAGTAGACAAATAACTGAGTAAACCGTAATCACAGCAGATAACGCCATTTTATCACTCATGCGTTTTGCAAAAAAAGCAAATATCCCTAAAATAACAACTGATTGGACAATGTTCGTTATCCCACGTCCACCCTCAAAAAATCCAAATGCTTTTCCTTGTTCATTTTCTGACCCGAGTGAGCGCACAGCTTTTACTAATGCACCCCAAAACGTCATAATGGATGTAATGCCCCAAGCTGCATGGATCAATAATAACACTGGATACGGTGGATATAGTAATAAAGTGAAACCGAGTATCCCCGTAGCAAATAAGGAAATAGCTAATAGATATTTTGTTTTCCATCGATCAGCACAATAGCCACCAAATATATAAGAAATTAAACAACAAATACCATATGCACTACCTAGTGTCCCCATTTGTGTATTTGTTAATTTAAAAACTTCAAGAAAAACATCATAATAATAGTTTCTAAAGTAAGGCAATGCGTATATAAGCGCTCCTGAAACAGCGAGAATGACTAATGTTGCGGTATTTTTCTTTAATTTAGTTTCCATCTGATTTCCCCTTACACGTTATTTATAATCCAACGCGTTTAATTTTCTGATCCCATTTTTTATGGAAGGCAGGATCATTATTTTCTTTAATGTCCATCTCTCCGACAAGATAGAAATAGTCTAAATCAGCACTTTGTGAAATTGTAATATCTGCGTCAATCCACCAACCTTCTCGACCTATTTTCATTTTTTGATAAATCGTATAGTTAGCAGAGAGTGGATCACGATTGCTTAAAGTTAGTTCTCTTTTTAAGTTGTGTTCGACAGTCACATCAATTTCATCAAAGCGATAGACGCCTTCCCCAAACACTCCACCAACACCGTCCGTTATACATGTCCACATATCATTAACAATATCGTAGGCAATGGATCGATCGACTCTTCCTTCTTGAAGTATAGTTATTGGTGTTAATGGCGCACTTTCAGGGCTCATATTAGGCCCCGTTACTTTATTGCCTGTAAAAATTGGCAAAGAAAACGTTGCTGTTTCTAAATGTAATGTCAAGGTTGCCTCTTCAGGCATTGGCCAAAACATCGGCCAAAATGTTGTAGCAAGTGATAAACGGATACGGTGTCCCTCTTTAAAATGGTGTCCGCAACAATCTAAGTCGACAAATGCTTTTACTTTTTCGCCAGGCGTTAATACATCTACACGATTATGTCCGTTTAAGTGTGTTAAATTCATAACCCCATATGACACTCTCGTAACAGCTCCATCAGGTGCAACATCTGAAAGTTGAGCAAAGAGCATAGCTTGCGGTTTATCACTTTCTAGTTCTATTTCAAATCTTGGATAGCCCACAATTTCTATAGATTTTCCTAAAACGTCACTCTCAAATACCATGGCCATGCCGTCATCTAAACGTTGATCTGCTGGACTTTCTCCAAGTACCCCTGCACCCATCCATTCACCAGATAAAAGACCATGATTCAATGGTGTTTTCAACAATACTCGTTCTTCTTTGTCAGCCAATTCTTCTGTTAGTTTGCTGTAAGTTAATTGGTAATTCTTCATTTGTACTTCGGATGTTGGCCATTGTTCAAGCCCGACCCAATAGCCATTACTATTTGGTTTACATACAGCTGGTTTCATACTTTCTTCCACCCAAACATTGACCATTGGCCCGTCCATCACGTTCGTATCTATTCCTTTTAGCCAGTGATCCCACCATTTTACCGCTTCCTGTAAAAAGCCCATGGCAGGTCCTGGAATACCGTCGTGTGGATAAACATGCGCCCACGGTCCAATAATTCCTTTTCGAGGAACAGAGAGTCCATTCATTAGGCTTAAAACAGTGTTCGAGTATGCATCTTCCCAGCCATCAATTGCTAGAACCGGCACATTAATAGCCTCATAATTTTCACAAACGGAGCCATGTTGCCAATAAGCATCTCTTGTTTGATGTTCCAACCATTGTTCCATCCATAATGGCATGTTTTCTAAGCGCTCCAACCATTTTTCACGCCAACTTTCCCCAACAATATGTGGATCAAGTGGTCGAAGCTGATACGCTAACATAATGGCACCCCACCAAAAATTATCATTCAGCAGGCAGCCACCTTTATAGTGAATATCGTTGTTATAACGATCATCTGTAAAGCCCACTGTAATAATGGCTTTTAATGCACTTGGTCTTCTTGCAGCAACTTGAAGGGAATTAAATCCTCCCCACGACTTACCCATCATCCCAATATTTCCGTCACACCAATTTTGCTGTGCAATCCAATCAATAACTTCAAGTGCATCATCTTGTTCTTGTTGTAAATATTCATCTTTTAAAAGACCGTCCGATTCCCCTGAACCTCTCATATCCACTCGAACGACGGCATAGCCATGTCCAGCAAAGTAACCATGCATCGGTTCGTCTCTTGTTCGAGTACCATCTGTTTTACGATAAGGAATATATTCTAAAATTGCAGGCACTTGCTGGCCTTGCTCTACTTCTGGAAGCCATATGCGACTGGAAAGTTTTGTGCCATCTTTTAATACAATCCACGTATTTTCTATTGCTTGATAGTTATACGGGAAGTTCTCAATTATTTTTTTACTCATGTTCAATATCCTCCTTGAAATTAAGTATCAAAACGTAGAAATCAAAGTTATAAAAAACTCACAATTATTTTATAATCATGATTATAAAATAATTGTGAGTAGTATAACATTTAATAATTAGAATGACAAATCTGAAAATTAAAATTACATCCCTCACCTTTTGTCTTTGAAAGTACTCCAGTTATGCTATAATCAAGATTACATGAAGAAAAATGGGCAAATATAGCTATTTTCTTTATCTCATGACTGTCAAAAGCTTTATCTAATAGGAGAGAATACTGTGAAAAAGAAAGCCATACAATTAAGTCGGATGTGGAAATACTTTGTCGACGCTACTGCGGAAATCATTGAAGAAGAAGGACTGGAAAATGTCACAATCAGAAAAATTGCCGATAAAGCCGGCTATAATAGCGCAACAATTTATAACTATTTTTCAGAAATTTCTCATCTAATCTTTTTTGCCTCTATGAAATTTATGAAAAGTTATACCGATGAAGTCGCTACTTATATCGAAAAAGGAAGCGATCCAATCGAAAAATATTTATTAGCTTGGGAATGTTTTTGCCAACATTCCTTTCAAAAACCGCAAATTTTCCATGCTGTATTTATTATGGATTTAGGGGACACACCGGAAAAGTTACTACAAGATTATTATGAAACGTATCCAAATGATTTAATTAATATTCCAGAAGATTTAGCATCCATTTTATTTGAACGCAATTTAACAAAACGAGGACGCTCTATGTTGGAAGTAGCTTTTAAAGAAGGGTACTTAACGGAGGAAAATGTCCATTCGATTAATGAACTAACAATTCTTGTTTGGCAAGGGATGTTTACTAATATTATTAATAATCGAAAAAATTATGACGCCCAAGAAGCAGTTGAAATTGTGATGAATTATATAACTGAAATTGTGCGCAACGCTAACTTATTTTGTATGCCAAGTAAAAAATGATAAAGCTGTCAGGGAAACCTGACAGCTTTAAAAAATTATTTCTTTTTATTTTTATTTTGTTGATTGTTCGTATTGTTTTTCGTATTGTTTTTCTTCGTTTTTGAAACGTCTGAGAAATCTGCTTCTTCCCCAGCTTCCATTCCGTAACTCGGGTTGCTATTGATGCGAGTATGTGGATCGAACTCTTCTTCCTCATCCAAACGTTTCGTAAGGATTGGGATGGAGATGAGTCCAGCTATTCCGACAAGTGCATACACCCATCTGGACAATACGGCAGTTTGGCCACCAAATAAATAGGCAACTAAATCAAATCTGAAAAATCCTATTAATCCCCAGTTAATTGCACCAATAATTACGAGAACTAAGGCAATCCTATATAATACACTCATTTGTAGCACCTCCTTCCTTTTGTAGTAGCATGGCAAAGGAGTCCTTCACCATTTTTTTTATTGTCTTGGCATGCAAGCCAAAATGGAACGCGCCATTTAGTGAATGTGTCATGTAAATTTTTTACAACACTCATGATGACGGTCTTATTTTTTGCAATAACCGTTTTTTTATACAATGGCTGCTTTGCTCGACTTTCAAAACCTGTACAAGGAAAATGCATTGTTTTTTTAAATGACTTGGACAAAATAAAAAAGAGTTAGATTGACCAATCAATCTAACTCTTCTAGGCTTACCAGCGATTCATGGACTTTTATTGGCGAGTTCTGCTACTGTCTTGCAGAGCGCTTTTGAACTGATTTCTCATGCTGCAGCAGCCACTCTTTACGCCATAAACCACCAGCATAGCCAGTTAATGTTCCATCAGAGCCGATAATACGATGACAAGGAATGACGATACTAAGCTTATTTTTTCCATTCGCATTGCCAACTGCTCGAATCGCCTTTTCATTACCAATGGACATGGCGATTGCTTTATAGGTCCCTTGTTCGGCATAAGCGATATCGGTTAATGCTTGCCAAACTTGTTTTTGAAACGGTGTTCCTTCCATGTGATATGGAAATGTAAAGCTATAACGTCGTCCTTGAAAATATTCATCTAATTGCTCCATACAATCCAATAAAACTTGGGGTGTACATTTGTTTGCAGCGGTTAATAGCTGTTGTCGTTCAGCAAACATAATCGAATATATAGCAGATTCACTACCATTAATTTCGATAACACCAATCGGAGAGTTGTAATCCAAATTATACAGTTTCGTCATCTAATGACCTCCATAAATAAAACGTGGCATATGCTTGCCAGCCTCGCCAAGGCACTTCCCATTTTTTTATTTCATCGATTGTCGGCTTGCGATCTAATGCTAGTTGCATTTTCAAAGCATTATGCAGTCCTACATCGGCAATTGGAAACGAAGTTGGCTCATGAAAGCATTTCATTAAAACATAGTCGGCTGTCCATTCACCCACACCTCTTATTGACATCAGCATTTTTTTCATATGCGCCCTATCTTTTATTTGAAGCAACTGTTCTTTTGATAATGCCCCACTTGCCATCTCTTGAGCAATGGCAATAACATATTCTGATTTTCGATTAGTAAATTGCAGTGCTCTTAAATCTGCGGTTGTTAAAGACGCGATTCGTTCGCAGCTTGGGAATACCCAATATGTATCCCCTTTATAGGTTACACTTTCTCCAAAATGTTCAACAAAACGTTTTTTTAACGTGTAGGCGAAAGTTAAGTTAATTTGTTGTCCAATAATTGCCCAGACGAGTGCTTCAAATAAATCAGGAATACCTATAATGCGTAAACCTTTATATTTTTGAACAGAATGTTGCAAAATGGCATCTTTTTGCGCCATACGATAAAACGGTTGCAAGTCACGTCCTAAATCAAACCATTCTTCAATATAACTTTGCACTTGTTCAACAGCAGCTACGGATGGCGAGTTCATTGGAAAATTGACTCGCAGTTGCTTCTGATAGCTAATTTGACACAATATTAATTCATGATCTATTTTGAGCACTTTATATAAATCATGACCTTTAATCGTGTGTAGCACCTCATGATGAGATCTAGCTAAAAATCGTAAACATTCCTGGAAATTAAATAGCAATGGTGTCGGTAGCTCCAGAGAGTATTTATCATTAGACATTGTCTTTTTCACTGCTCCTTCCATTGAAGACTCCGATATTCAGTAGGCGAACATGCTTTCAAACGACGAAATATTTTGTAAAAATTAGAAGGGCTATGAAATCCCGTTTCAAAGCAAATTTCCAATATTGTATATTTTGTCGTTTTCAATAGATGTGCCGCTTTGTCGATTCTTATTTTATCTAAATAAGTTCTTGGCGTTTCCCCAGTTTCTTGTTTAAAAAGTCGTTCAAGATGGTATGGGCTTATCCCAACGTGACTCGCAATCAAGTCCAATGTTAAGCGTTGCTTATACTCCTTCATTAAAAACGCTGTCACCGTTTTGATTAATTGTGCATGCGGAGAATGCTCTACTTCTGGCTGGCACCTTTTACAAGCACGAAAGCCTGCTCGTTCGACCTCCTGCATATCATCATAAAATGCTACATTTATTTTTTTCGGCTTTCTTGATCTGCATGAAGGACGGCAATAAATTTTAGTTGTTTTCACAGCGGTAAAAAATAGCCCATCATATGTTCGATCACAAGCAATGATTTTATCCCACATTTCATCAAAAGAAAGATTGATTGTATTGTCCATAAAGCCTCCTATTAGTTGTATAGAAATGCTGTATCGTACGACTCCATTATACGTGTCGCCTCTTTTGTTACATAAGAAATCATTTTATCCGACAATGCATTGCCAAAACTAAAACGTTTTACGCCTAATTGTTGCAGCGTCTGACAATTCGTTAAACCTGGTAAAGACATTACATTAATGGGTGCCTCTACGGCAGATGTAATTGCTCTTATTTCCTCATGATCTGTTAACCCCGGTATAAATACCCCGCTCGCACCGCTTTCTACATAAGCTTTTGCTCTCGTCACAGCTTCTATAAATGGTTGATCTAGTTGAAAATAAGTATCTGTTCTCGCATTAATAAAGAAATCTTTATAACCATGATTGTCTAACAGCGTTCTTATTTGGGCTAATAAGGCACAATGTTCATTCGTATTTCTTAGTCCACTTTGTTGTTTCAGTGAATCTTCAATATTAATGCCTGCCACGCCTACATCTGCTGTTTTTAACACATTTTCTAAAATGGTCTTCGTGTCTCTTCCATAGCCCGCCTCAATATCTGCTGAAACTGGTATGTTCACATTGTCCGTAATGGATTTTATAATCGCTAAATGTCGATCAAAATCTATCCATTCGCCATCTGCGTACCCTAGGGAATTCGCAATGCCACAGCTAGTTGTACCAATTGCCTTAAAACCAACTTTTTCAAGCGTTAAAGCAGATAATATATCCCACGCATTCCCTACTAACAATATATTTTGTGTAGAATGCAATGCATTGAATTCTTTTATTTTAGACATCGGTCAATCCCCCACTCCTTGATTGCTATCATCTTATCAAGGTTTGTCACATTATTTCGTCCTCATTCTTGCTGTTATGGTCCTACACAGTAGTCATCATCCGATTTTATAAAATCTATTTTAACTTTTGGTAAATTCAAATAACAATGGAAAGAATATGGTATATTACTTAAGTAATCCTCTTCTTAAGGTACGAATTCCCTATGTATTCAAGTATTTTACGTTCATTCAATGGAGAGCAGGCGAAAGAAAACTATGAAAGATAACATTGTCAAAAACATTATCATCTTCAGTGCCATGATTGTATGTTTCGGTATGCAATTGCTTTTCCCTTTGACTAGTCATGCTACCGAACCCTCACAACCGATTATTTTAGGAAAATATTATGATATTTTTCACGATTCTTCAAAATCCATTACGATTGAAGATATTTTATCAGGTCAATATGACCAATCTTTTGAAAAAAGTACAGCAAATTATTTGTTTTTCTGGCATACGAAAGATACGATTTGGCTAAGACTGCATGCTGATGACATCATCCCAGATAAACAAGCAACTTATTGGTTTGAATCCGTAGATAAGCTAGATGCTATTGAAATGTTTTTAGTAAAAGATGATGGTTCATATACTGTGCAAAAAAGTGGGATTTCTCATGTAAAAGAGCAAAATATCCGCTATCGATCTAATTTATTTACCATTACAGATCCTTCTATTAAAGATATTTATGTGAAATTAGATGGCGTGCTTCCAATCAGTTTAATTTCCTATTTATCTACTACAGATAGCTTTATACAAAAAACCATATCTTATAAATTTTTTACCGGTATTTTTTATGGCTTTATGTTCGCTTTATTAATTTATAATTTATTTTTATTTTTTTCTTTAAAAGAAAAAGCTTATTTTTATTATGTCTTATATATGTGTAGTTTTATTTTCTATCAAGCAACGATGAACTCTTTAGATATCGAAATCGCAGGTCATTTTTTACCTGAATGGTTCTTTCTGCGCTCGCTCGTTATAGGTGGTAATTTATTACTTATTTTTATGATTCTTTTTTCTACTGAGTTTCTGGAGCTAAAAAAATATTTACCTATATTTCATCGCATTGCGAGAGGCTTATTATGGATAGCTATTTTATCACTGGCATCCGTATTCATCATCCCAAATGTTGCCATTGTCAATAATTTTACAACCATTTTTGCAGTAGCCCTGCTGTCATTTTTATGGTTATGTGGACTCCTTGTTTGGTTAAAGGGACAAAAAATGGCTCGTTTTTATTTAGTGGGTTGGACGGTTTTACTAGGTTCTGTAATTGTCCAAGCATTGGCCTTTTTAGGAATCGTACCTTTCCATCCACGCATTTTTGAAGATGTACCTGCTATTGGTGCTACTTTTGAGGCGATTTTTTTATCATTAGCACTTGGCGATAAAATTAATCTCATAAAAAAAGAACATCAAGAAATGCAGCAAATGTTAACGGAAACGCTGGAACAGAAAGTGCAAGAACGAACACAAGAGTTGGAAAAAGCAAAACGGGAGCTTGAAAATATTGCAAATACCGATAAATTAACGCAAATACCGAATCGTGTGCGTTTAGATTATGTATTGGAAGAAGCTGTTACACAAGCACAACACCATGCAGTACCTCTTTCCATTATCTTACTCGATATTGATTATTTCAAAGCAGTAAATGATGAGTTTGGTCATCAAGTTGGCGATCTTGTCTTAGTCAATGCGGCGAGTTTATTCAAACATTCCATTAGAGCAAAAGATACTGTCGGCAGATGGGGTGGTGAGGAATTTTTGGTCATTTGTCCTGAAACGACTTTACAGGAAGCCATCCAACTGGCTGAAACGCTACGCCATCGACTAGAACAATATACGTTCCCTATCGTTCAACGAAAAACGAGTAGCTTTGGCGTGACGGCTTATCATCAAGGTGATAATGTCACGTCATTGCTAACAAGATGTGATCAAGCATTGTATCAAGCGAAAAATCAAGGACGAAACTGTGTTGCCTATGTAACACAAGAGATGAATAACTATCCTTATCAGGCAATGGTATTTAAATAACGACTTAAAAAATCCCTTCTAGCTTATGGCTAAAAGGGATTGTCTTTATTTTTGCCAATTACTTAATTCCTTTAGTAATTCCGGCAATTGTAATTTTTTTACATCAATTGGTGGTAAGGCATGAATAAACTCTTTCCCATATGATTTTGTGCTAATCCGGCGATCTAGGACGATAAATGCGCCCTTATCTTGCGATGAACGGATTAATCGGCCAAAACCTTGCTTAAAGCGCATAATGGCTTCCGGTAAAGATAGCTCCGTAAATGAGTTACGCCCTTGCATTGTAAGATGTTTAGCGCGCGCTTTAAATACGGGCTCCTCTGGTGAAGAGAATGGTAATCGAACAACAATGACAGAAGAAAGGGCGTCCCCTGGAACATCGACACCTTCCCAGAAGCTATTTGTACCGAATAATACAGCTTGGTTAAATTTTTGAAATGATTTCAGAATGCGCATGCGACTACCGCCTGTCACACCTTGTGCAAATAGCATATAGTCATCCAGTAGCTCACTATCTTGTATTAGCTCCACTGTTTTTCGTAGCATATCTTGCGCGGTAAAGAGCACAAAGCAGCGCCCTTCCGTCATGCGTACCGTACGTGTAATGGCATGTGCCACTGCTTCAATATATTCCGCTTGCGTCACTTGTTGAATGTCTGGCATATCCGTTACGATATATGCCTTGGCTCCTGCATAGTAGGACGAAGGTGCCTGTAGCTGCATGACCTGCACCTTATCCGAAATACCGAGCTGTCGTGTTATAAAGCGCTCATTGCCAGGGACGGATAATGTTCCTGAAGTCCACACGATACTTGCTTGTTTGCGCAGTGGCGCAATGACTTTTTCAATAATTGGCGTGACATTGACCGGCTTTTTGTAGACATGAAGACTGCCTGGAAGACTGCGTAAATCAAACTCAAACCATACTGAATTATCCTCTTGTGGTAATAGGAAAATATCCTCCCATTCCGCAATTTTCAACTTCATTTCACGAATCCAATAATGCCATTCCGATAAAATAAAGACTTCATTTTTATCTAACTGCTCAAGATTATTTTCGAAAGCTTTGGCCGCTTCCATTGCGAGATCCAGCCATTGCTGTAGTAGTTTGCTGACTTGCAAGAGCGGCTCTTTTGCCAGAGCTACATCCTCTATAAATAGCGTACACTTGCTACTTGTCTGTTTACCTTTAATCTGGTGTTGCACTTTTTGTACGACACGCTGGATTGTTTCATCGAACACTCGCTGTAGCCGTATAAATTGTTTGTCGAGTTGCTGCAAGCTATGCATTGGAATACGTTGTTTCTTCTTCGCAGCCTGACTAAATTGCTGGAAGAGTGCTGTTTCCTCCATTGTACCAAGTTGACCAAAGATGTATTTCCATTGTGTATAGGAAAACACGGTTTCATCCTGTTGCATAGCTGCTTGAATCATTTGGTGTGCTTCATCAATGATCCAACCATCGATTTGCGTAAAAATGGGCGTCTGACGAACTAAATCACTAATGACCATTGAGTGATTCGTGACAATACAATCTGCCGTTGCACTATTTTTTAACGCTTGCTCGTAGAAATCAAAACCTTTTGTCGGCTTTTCATCGGGCATTTTGCGGATTTTATCCAAAAATAGCTGTCCTCCACCGGAAACATTGAGTTCGCTTAACACGCCCGTGTGGGTTTTTGTTAGCCATACAAGCAATTGTAAAATGGTAAAAGTATCGTCATATGATTCATCCGCATAGGCCATGCATTGCTCAAAACGTGCAAGGTCAATATAATGATGCATACCTTTAAGGACAGCAATATTTACTTTTGTCTCCAAAATTTTTTCGATTTTCGGTAGTTCCTCTTCTACAAGCTGCTCTTGTAGATGTGCTGTGTACGTACTAATCGCGATTTTTTTATTGTGTGCCCTTGCATATAAAATAACCGGTAATAGGTAGCCGACCGTTTTACCTATCCCTGTTGAAGCTTCAATGACACATTCTTCTTTGTCATTTAAAGCTTGCCAAATCGTATCCATCATGGCAAATTGAGCTGGTCGTTGTTCAAAGTTTGGCATAGCCTTTGCCATCATTGCTTCTTTGTCTTTTGCCATTACAGGATAAGGGGCTAACTCTGGTTTTACCACCTGTTTTGGACGACCATCACAAATGGCAAAATTGCGATAGTACGTAATATTTTCATCTGCTTTACTTTGATGACGTTTTAGTTGTAATGCTTCAAAGAAAAGCTGTGATAAATTAGATTTCAATCGGAATGAGCGTTTATGCATTTGCTCAAGCGTCAGCTGCGGAAGTCGAAGAAGCTCTTGCCAACTCCGTTTAAACAGCTCAGCTGTAGCGCGTGCATCATCATCTGCTCTATGGGCATTTTCCAGTTCAATATTTAAGTCCGCTGCTAAATCACCTAGCTTGAAGCTAAGGGACATTGGAAATAAAATTTTTGCAAGCTCGACCGTATCCATTTTCTTACCTTGCCATTTTGGTAATCCCGCTCGTTTAAACTCTGCTTGTAAAAAGGATAAGTCAAAATCAGTATTATGCGCGACAAAAACACAATCGGCAATTAATTCATATATGTAGTCCGCATGTGCTTCGAAAGGCAAAGCATCTTTAACATCCTCATCCGTTATATGCGTTAAATCTTGAATAAAGGACGGTATCGATTTACCAGGATGTATAAACTTTGTATAGGTGCGCTCAATTTTCCAATCCTTCATTATGACAATGGCAATTTGAATCATGCGGTCACCATTTGCTGGTGAATGACCTGTCGTCTCCAAATCAACAATTGCATATTTTTGACTTTCCATCATACATCTCAACTCACAGTTCACATTAGATAGATGAATTTTATCATACAATCATCTATCTGGTCATCCTTGCGCCATTTCAATCCCAAATTGTGTGAGAATTGTGTGAGTGACTGGCACTCAAACAAAAATCCACGTCGCTTTCTATGGGCACAATGTAAGTTCCCTAAAAAGCTTCGTGGATTTTCACTACAAATTTTCAGAATTGTTTTAGAATTGTGTGAGTGACTGGCACCTTTTAATAGACGGTTGCTTCGGGTTCGTAGGCAATCATTTCTTTTATTGTATTGCCTTCTCCCATTATCGCAACAGTCGGTTTATGCTCTTTTGCCTCCGCATGATCTACATAGACATAAGACATAATGATAACGATATCTCCTCGTTGTACAAGACGTGCTGCTGCGCCATTGACGCAAATAACGCCGGATCCACGCTCACCTGCAATAATATACGTTTCAAAGCGTGCACCATTATTATTATTGACGATATGCACCTTTTCATTTGGTAGCATACCAACTGCATCTAAAATATCTTCATCGATTGTGATAGATCCTACATAATTTAAATCCGCTTCTGTGACAGTGGCACGGTGAATTTTACTATTCATCATCATTCGTAACATATTATTTTCCTTCTTTCACATTAAAGATGCAATTATCGATTAAACGCGTTTGACCGATGTAGACAGCAGCTGCCAAAAGAACTTGCTCTGTTTTAGCTGTTACTGGCAGTAAGTCTGGATAAGCCAATAATTCAATATAGTCAATTTTGCCATGTGTCCGTGCAGTGATGTGCGCCTGTGCTTTTGCCAGAGCTGCAGTTGCATCACCATTCGCTAAAAAACTATCGCGAGCAAGTTGTAATGCCTCAAAAATTGCCGGTGCTTCCCTTCGATCCGCCTCGCTCAAGTAGACATTGCGCGAAGATTTCGCTAAGCCATCTTCCTCACGTACAATCGGCACGACACGCAGTTCTAAAGGGAAATGATAATCGCGAACCATCGTAGCGATGAGTGCCGCTTGCTGCGCATCTTTTTGCCCGAAATACGCACGACTTGGCTGTGTTAAATGGAATAAAATTGACACTACTTGTAAAACACCATCAAAATGCCCTGGACGGCTTGCTCCGCATAGCAGTGTAGCTTGCTCCCCTGCACGAATGCGAATACCACCATCATGCGGATAGATTTCTTCAACACTCGGTGCAAAGACAATATCTACCCCTGCAGATTCGGCAAGTGCCGTGTCTCGTGCCAAATCGCGAGGATAACTTTCAAAATCCTCATTAGGACCAAATTGCGTCGGATTAACGAAAATACTCATAACGACAAGATCATTTTCTGCGCGAGCTTGTGCTGCTAATGTTAAATGACCTTCATGCAAATAGCCCATCGTTGGCACTAAGCCAATTGTTTTTTGTGCTAGCTTTGCTGCTTGAATTTCTGCCGTTAGTGCTTTGATTGTTGTGATGACTTTCATTTATTTAACGCCTCCGTATAACTGGTCCAGCGCTTCAACTTTCATCGTAAAGGAATGGTTGAGCGTTGGGAATGTGCCCACTTTCACGGCCTTTACAAAATTAGCAATACCGCTGCTTGCTTCACTGCCCATATCGGCAAACCGTTCCACAAATTTTGGTACATGATGTGAACCGTAGCTCAGCATGTCATGGAAAACTAATACTTGTCCATCTGCCTCAATGCCAGCCCCAATGCCAACTGTCGGAATCATTAAAGCAGCCGATACTAGCTCCGTTAGCTGATGTGGGATGCATTCTAATACAACTGCACAAGCCCCAGCAGCTTCACATTGTTTGGCATCTTCAATCAATTGTTTAGCCTGCTCGGCCGTCTTACCTTGTACCTTATACCCCCCAAGTACACCTGCTAATTGAGGTTGCAAGCCTAGGTGCGCAACGACTGGAATACCAGCAGCTGTTAATTTACGAATCACTGGTAGTACTTCGCCTGCCCCCTCTACTTTAAGCGCATCAGCACCCGTTTCCTGCATCATCGAAACAGCTGTTTTTAACGTGTCATTGATATCCCCTTGATAAGAGCCAAATGGCATATCGACAATAACAAACGTATTTTTTGCACCGCGTCGTACAGCTTTAGCGTGATGTACCATATCTGCTACGGTCACTGGCATTGTAGAGGAATAGCCTAGTACAACCATTCCTAACGAATCACCAACGAGAATCATATCGACGCCCGCTTCCTCAGCAAAAGTTGCTGAAGGGTAATCGTAAGCAGTTAACATAACGATTTTTTCTCCAGCTGCTTTCATTTTTACAAAATCTGATGTGGTCTTCATGTGTAGTCCTCCTTTTTTAAAAGAAAGAAAACAAAAAGACCTTCCTATTCCTAAAATTGGACAGAAAGGTCATGAGTTCGTTCAGTACCATTTCACCTCATTGTGCATGAGGCACTTACTTTATTTACGCAGAACAAAACTTGCCGCAAGCAGCATGCATACGGTTCGTTCTTTTCCAGTAAATCAAGTTATGTGAACGCATCGTTTTCTTCCGTCCCTGTCTATAAAAGATCAAGGCAGATATGTTGTGATTGGTTTAACGCTTTTGAAGGTGCCGTTCACTAAGGATACTGCCCTTCAGCACTACTATAACAGATTCCTATATATCTTCAAATATATTTTTTCTCGCAACAACCCTCTGTTTTTTTACGCAAATGGAATTTAGATTAAAAATTTAATAAAATTTGACAAATGCATACTATACGTCATATACTATCCACATACTATACAGCATATAATATAAAACCTTGTATAGGTAATTGAATGTGAGGTGGAAAGATGACATTTCAGCTTGGCTCCGCATTACTCGATGCTTGTGTGCTCGCGATTGTCGATAAAGAGGATGCATACGGCTACTCCTTAACACAGCAAGTTCAGTCGGTGATGGATATATCCGAATCAACGCTGTACCCGGTTTTACGCCGCTTACAAAAAGCAAACTGCCTAACAACCTATGACCTGCCCTATCAAGGGAGAAATCGACGGTATTATCAAATTACTGAGCAAGGGCGTGTTCGCTTGCTTGAGCTATTACAGGAATGGCAAATGTATAAGCAAAAAGTTGACTGTGTACTTTTAGGAGGGAAATTAGATGGATAGAGTAAGCTATTTAAAAAAGCTACGAGGGAAATTACGGCGTCTTCCAGCGCATGAGCTAAATGAAGCGCTTGTCTATTACGAAGAATATTTTGATGAAGCAGGCGTTGAAAATGAGCAACAAGTCATTCAACAACTAGGCTCCCCCTCTGTTGTTGCTTCACAAATATTGGCGGACTTCGCTATAAAGGATTTAGAAGGCACAACCGATTCAACAAAGAAAAATATGACCGCTATCTGGCTTATTATTTTGGCGATATTGTCGGCTCCATTATCTTTACCATTACTTGCAGTAGCAGTAGCACTCATTATATCGGTTGGAGCTGTTATTTTTAGTTTTGTCATTGCAATTGTGGCAACAGTAGTGAGTATCTTTGTAGGCGGTGTTGCCGCACTTATTGGAGGTATTTTCGTCTTAACGGAGCACTGGCCAACAGCATTACTGTTTATGGGAATGGGTTTAATTGTCACTGGATCGGGCATTTTACTTTTCCCAATCGTCGTCCGTTTAATAAAGAAAATTGCTGTTGTTTGCGTGGAAGTATTGGCAAGTTTATTTCATAAAATCACAAAAAAGCATAATGGGGGTTTTTAAATGACTTCGCGACATAAGCTCATCGCATTAACTATTATTACTTTAGGTATTTTACTTGCCGTCATTGGTTTTTCTTCTGGAGGCAGATGGTCTATCGTACAAGAGGGTAGTGCCTTCACTGTGCCAGCTAAAAATGGGCTCGATCATCATGCTTATACACTTGACGCATTTACTGACGTGCGCATTCATAATGACTATGGAGATGTTGAAATCATTCAGTCAGATAGTTATTCATTCGAAACAAACGTTTTGAAAAATACAGACGTCACTTATAGCTTGAAAGATGGGACATTGACAGTTGAAACGAAAAGCAAACGAAAATCCGGCATATCGCTTGGTCTTGGTACGATGGCAACACCTTCTATCAAAATTACAGTGCCAAAAGAGGCAAATTTAACGTCGATTATCATTGACAGTAATTTCGGCGATACCATTCTTAAAGGGCTTCAATACAAGCAATTAAGTCTTACTGGTGACTACGGCGATATTTTACTAAAAAATAGCATGGGCGAGCAAACAGAAATTATTCAATCATTCGGTGATTTAACCGTTGCACAGTTGTTTAGTAATGGTTTTGTTGTGGAGAGCGAACATGGAGATATTGACATCGATGGGACACTAAACGGGCAATCCGATATTACATCTAGCTTTGGAGATACTTCGTTGAACTTAAAAAATAAAAAAAGCGGTATCGGTTATGAATTAAAAACAAGCTTCGGTGAGGTTACTGTCAATGATGAAGATCATGGCGGCAAAACGTCACAAATACATGAAGGAGACAATCAGCTAAACGTTTCTCTATTACATGGAGATTTAGAATTATCTCTAAAATAAAGACAAAGTGAAAAAGTGTTAGATTGATCATAATCAATCTAACACTTTTTTTCGCACAGTACAGTCTGCGTTGTGAACAGGGGCCACTATCTGCAAGATGGCCTAGCCCTTCGTTAGGATAAAATTTTAATGTCTCCAGAATAGATCGTCCGTATCGTACCATCGCTTTGTGTAAGCTGTAAGACACCTTCATCTGTAATACCGCTCGCAATGCCTTCAAAGCGTTCTTTGATAGTTGTCACCTCGATACGTTGTCCTATTGTACAAGACATTTGCTCCCATAACTCTTTTATACTAGCGAAGCCATCTTGAACGAAAAGTTCCGTAAACTGCTCGACATATTGTAATATTGTTGCGACAAGTGCAGCACGGTTGATTTCCTCCCCTGCCGCTATACGTAGCGATGTAGCAATATTGGCAATGTCTGGCGAGAAGTCATCTTCTAGCTGGTTGGCATTGATACCAATGCCAACGAGTAATGCTTGTACAACATCTGCCTCCGCCTGCATTTCTGTTAAAATGCCGGTGCATTTTTTGCCGCGAATTAGTAAATCGTTCGGCCATTTGATTGCAGGTTCTACATGTGGATATAAAGATTTAATCGCCATTGTAACGGCAACGGCTACGACAAGCGTAAAGGAGGATGCTTGTTGTGGTGAAACGTCTGGTCGTAAAATAATTGTCATCCAAATACCTGTACCTTTGGCCGATTCCCACGGTCTAGACATGCGACCACGGCCCGCGGTTTGTTCTTCACCTATTACAATTGTTCCATCTGGGGCGCCTTCTTGTGCGAGCTTATGTGCAATTGTTTGCGTGGAATCCACCACATCAAAATAGTGAACTTCGCGCCCTAAACGCTCCGTGTTTAAAAATAATGCTAGTTGTGTTGGACTTAGGCTGTTCGGTACACCAGTCAACACATAACCTTTTTTCTTGACGGTTTCAAAAGTGTAACCTTCTTCTTGCAACGTCTGCATATGTTTCCAAATTGCTGTACGTGATACTCCTAGTGAATCTGCCAAATCTTGACCTGAAACCGCTTCACCGTTAGCTGCTAATAATCTTTTTAATATTTCATCCTTCATTGACATACTCATACTCAAACCAATCCTTTAGTATTTTTCTTCACTTCAAATTTGGCCTCTTTTTTGCAAAATATCTTTGGTGTTTATGTATAAAAAATGTTAAGTTTGGCACCCACATTGCAATGAAATGATAAAGCAAGTGACTTTATCATGACATATTTTCAATGGTCACTTGTTGTCACTTGCTGTATTATCAGTTATTCATCCATTGTAGAATACTGTTGCTCAAACCAATTTTTTATGTCGTTTCGCTCATTTGCAAGTTCCCCGTTAACAACAGCTGTTAAAATTTGTTGCAAGGCGTCTTTTAACCATGGGCCCTTTTTTTGTCCAGACCATTGTAGTAAATCCAAGCCATTAACAATTAGATCCTGACGCTGTTGTATTGGTAATCTTGCCTTTGCCTCCCCAATGCTCTGTGGAGACATGTTAAACGGTTGTTTCAATTGAGCAAAGTAGTGTGCTGTTTCAAGCTCCTCAAGTGAATACGTAAAATAGTCCATATTCGTCCAACCATTTTGTAACGCCTGGAAGGCACTTAAAACAGCTTTCACAAACGCCATTTCCTTATTCGATAAACGATAGCTACGCAACACTTCCTGCCAATGCGCTCCCTGTATTCGTGCAAAAAATGCCCATCCGCCAGTTGGATTTTGAACAGTAAAGCCACGCCAATGTTCAGCTAGGAAATCTCCTTGCAAAGAGTTCACTAGACCACTTTCCTCAAGCTTTTTCAAGCCATTATAAACATCTTTTCCTATCCATAGCTTATCAAGTTCTGCCTTAATGCGCTCTTTGGCAACCCAAGCTATATCCGAAGCCTTCTCCTGTATTGCCTGTAATGTCGAAGCTTCAATTGTAAAGCCAAGTTGCGCTGAAAAACGCACAGCTCTTAGCATACGCAACGCATCTTCTGCAAAACGCACATTTGCCTCTCCTACTGCTCGAATAACACCCGCCTCAATATCTTTGCGACCATTATAATAATCTACATAGGAGCCGTCCCGACGCATTGCAATGGCATTCATCGTAAAGTCACGGCGCCGCAAATCTTCTTGAAGAGAACGGACAAAATGGACTTCTTCTGGTCTGCGATGATCGGTATATTCACCATCTGTGCGATAAGTTGTTACCTCTACTGGTCCATCTGGTACAATCACTAATACTGTACCATGCTGAATGCCAATATCAACTGTACGCTCAAAAACCGCTTTCACTTCTTGTGGCAAAGCATTTGTCGCGACGTCTACATCATGGGCAGGACGATTTAATATCGCATCTCTTACTGCACCACCAACGACAACTGCCTCAAAGCCAGCCTCCTCTAATTGTTCAATTACCGAGAAGGCCGCCTGCCATTCTTTATTGTTTTGCATGATTTTTTTCCGCTACCTTTTCATACAGCTGTTCATATTGCTCGACAATTTTCGATGAGTGGAATTTTTCACTTACAGCTCGCATCGCTGCTTCACGGAAACGTTGTAATTTATCTTCATCGCTCAATAATTGAACAGCATAGTCCGCTACAGCATCCGTATCGCCTAATTCCACTAAAAAGCCATCTACACCATGTTCAATGACTTCTGGTATTCCACCAACGGTTGAACCGATACATGGCACACCACAAGCCATTGCTTCTAACAAGACAAGTCCAAAAGATTCCTGCTGCGATAGTAAAAGCTTTAAGTCACTAATCGCATACAATTCAGCTAAATTTTCTTGCTTACCCAAAAATAGAACGTCCTTCGCATAAGGACTACCCTTTACTTGATCCATTACACGATGCTTTTCAGGTCCATCACCTACTAACAATAGCTTCGCCTTCATATTGGCCCGAATCTTCATAAACGCTTCGACAATATGAGGGAGGTTTTTAATTTTACGGAAGTTTGAAACATGAATAATTACTTTTTCATCTTCTTGAATGCCAAACTGCTCCTTTAAGTTACCAGGATCTAAAGGACGATATTCACGCTCATCCACGAAGTTATAGATTGTTTCAATTGGTTTTTCTGTATCAATTAATTCGTAGGTTTGTTCTTTCAATGACTCCGATACGGCAGTGACAATATCAGATTTATTAATGCCGTATTTGATGGCTTGTGAAAGTGTTGAATCCTGACCAAGCACGGATATATCCGTACCATGCAGTGTTGTCACGATGCCAATATTTTGCCCACTCATTTCTCGGGCTAGCACAGCACATACGGCATGTGGGATGGCGTAATGTACATGTAGCACGTCTAACCCTTCATCTTTAATCACGTCCGCCATTTTACTCGCTAATGCAATATCATATGGCGAATACTGAAATACTGAATAATTGTTCACTTCTACTTCATGGAAAAAGACGGTCGGATAAATTTTATTCAATCGAAATGGTACGCTTGAGGTGATGAAATGAATTTCATGTCCTCTCTCTGCAAGCATTTTTCCTAATTCTGTTGCAATCACACCAGAGCCTCCAACTGTTGGATAACAGGTAATGCCGATTTTTAGCTTTCTCATTCGATGATCATCCTTTCTTAAATCACGTCTTTTAGTTTCGTCGTTCTTGAATCAGTCTCCAATCCACAAAGCCCTCTTGTAGGCCCTTTAGTAATATTTCTGCAGTTCCCATATTTGTTGCCAGTGGCACTTGGTAAACATCACAAAGACGGATAAGTGCAGAAACATCTGGCTCATGTGGTTGTGCTGTTAATGGATCACGGAAGAAAATGACCATGTCCATATCATTATTAGCGATCATAGCGCCAATTTGTTGGTCCCCGCCAAGTGGGCCTGAGCGGAAACGAGTAACTTCTAAACCTGTTGCTTCTATCACACGTTGTCCTGTTGTACCCGTAGCATAGAGGGTATGCTCATTTAAAATATTACGGTACGCGATAGCAAACTGTACTAAATTATCTTTTTTACGATCATGTGCAATTAGTGCGATTTTCATAAATTTTCCATCCATTCTTTAGATGATGTTTTCTAAACCATAAACAAGTTGATCCATTTTCATAACTTCTTCTACACAAAATGCAACGCCAGACATAAAGGAGTTCCGATTTAATGAATCATGACGGATTGTTAACAATTGGCCGTCTCCTCCAAACAATACTTGCTGGTGTGCCACGAGACCAGGTAAGCGAACAGAATGGATTCGCATGCCGTCAAAATCAGCCCCTCTTGCTCCTTCAAGCGTTTCTTTTTCTTGTGGATGACCTTGCGATTTTTGTGCGCGCACCTCTTGAATCAATTGTGCTGTTTTTACACCGGTACCAGATGGCGCATCTAGTTTTTGGTCATGGTGCATTTCAATAATTTCAACATCTGGTAAGTATTTTGCTGCTTCCTTTGCAAATTTCATCATTAGAATTGCCCCAATGGCAAAGTTTGGTGCAATAATGCAGCCTAACTGCTTCTCATTCGCAAGTGCTGATAGTTCATCGAGTTGGGCATCTGTAAAACCCGTTGTACCGATCACAGGTCTTACATTTAAATTTAAAGCTTCTTTTGTATGATGGTAAACTGCATGTGGATTCGTTAAATCAACTAAGACGTCAGGTGCCGTTGCTTCGACTAGCTCCTGCATATCTGTAAAGATTGGTGCTGTATAGCTTGCTGGGAACATTTCTAAATCAGCTAGTGTATGGCCAACTTCTTTATAATCTAGTACAGCTACTAACTCCATTTTGGCATGTTTCATCACTGTATGTACAGCTTCTGCTCCCATTTTTCCTCTTGGCCCTGCAATGGCTACACGAATCGACATTATTCCTCTTCCTTTCTTGTCCAGCGATCCTTATCTCTCGTTTCAAATTTATGTATGACACGTAAAAGCGCCTCATCTAATTTTATCCCTTGAGCATTGGCAAAGCATACTAAAACAAAGAAAAAGTCGCCTAATTCTTCTTCAATACTATTCGTCTCTTCGGTGCTTTTTTTCTTTTTCTGACCGTAAACGTCCTGTACTTCGCGCGACAATTCTCCAAGCTCCTCCGTTAAACGTGCGAGTAGTTCAAATGGTGGGAAATACCCTTCCTTAAATTGCCCGATATAATCATCGACACGTTTTTGCAAGGCTTGCATCGTTATCTGTTCTGTCATCCAATATCACACTCCTATTTTACCATCGTATAAAATTTACACCAATGTTGTCAAAAACAATAAAATAACAGATAATAGAATCCACTACTTCATAGTTAGGAACACAGGAGGTCTTATGTTTAAACAGATTAAAATTCGCAATATTATCGCAATCATGCTCGGAGCTGCCATTTATAGCTTTGGTTTTGTTCATTTTAATATGCAAAATCAACTCGGTGAAGGTGGTTTTAGTGGGATTACCCTTATTCTCTATTTTACACTAGGTTGGGACCCCGCATTACTAAATTTACTATTGAATATTCCAATGTTTATTTTAGGTTGGCGCTTACTTGGCAAAAAGTCTTTTATTTACACATTAATTGGCACAATTTCAGTATCTATTTTTCTAAAAGTTTTTCAGAAATATCAGTTTACCATCCATTTAGAGGATGATTTATTCCTAGTAGCATTGTTTGCCGGTGTTTTCGTCGGGCTTGGGCTCGGCATTGTGTTCCGCTTCGGTGGTACAACAGGCGGTGTGGATATATTAGCACGACTTGGACATAAATATCTAGGCTGGAGTATGGGCAAAACGATGTTTATCTTCGATGCCATCGTTATTTTACTGTCATGGCTAACATTTTTAGATGCCCGTTCTATGATGTATACGCTAGTTGCTGTCTTTGTAGGTGCACGCGTCATTGATTTTGTGCAGGACGGTGCCTATGCAGGACGTGGCGCGCTTATTATTTCAGAAAAATCGAGTGCCATTGCAGATATGATTTCCTTGCGCATGGAACGAGGGGTTACAATTTTAGAAGGCCATGGACACTTTACAAAACAGGCAAAAGAAGTGATTTACTGCGTTGTAGGACGCAATGAGGTCGTGCGTTTAAAGTCGATTATTCATGAGGTGGACCCGCATGCCTTCGTGTCGATTTCTGAAGTTCGAGATGTAGCTGGAGAAGGCTTCACACTGGACGATCAAAAACAACCTTTACACTAAGGATGTCAAAGACAAATTGAAAGTGTTAGATTGGCGACCGTCAATCTAACACTTTTTTGCTGTGCCGTTATTGTCCGTTTCGGCGGCATATTTTGCTCAGCACAGGAAGAAGCAGAAGTCCGATGAGTGCCTGGCACTTTTTTTAACGAAAAAGAAAAAACTTGTTATAGTGGACTACCCACTATAACAAGTTTTTCTTAGTCGTCATTACGCATATTTGTAAAGATTAAAATTAATCGTAATAATTCTAAAACAGCTACTGCAGCAGCAGCTACATAAGTTAACGCAGCGGCACTTAACACTTTGCGTGCTGGACGTTCCTCTTCATTCGTAATAATACCAAGTGAATTCATTTGCACAAGCGCACGCTTCGATGCGTCGAACTCAACCGGTAATGTTACTAATTGGAATACCACACCTGCTGCTAATAAAACGATACCTAGTAATAACATATTCGATAAACCAGAAAACAATCCAATCATCACGAAAATCCAAGATGCGTTTGATGAAATATTGGCAACTGGTACAAGCTTACTACGTAAAGTTAACATTGAATAAGCTTCTTTATGCTGAATAGCATGACCTACTTCGTGGGCAGCAACAGCAGCACCTGCAACGCTTGCCTCATAGAAGTTACTTTCTGATAATGCGACCGTCTTTGTCGCAGGGTTGTAGTGATCAGATAACACACCTTGTGTTGGTACAACTCGTACATCGTACAAGCCATTCGCATCTAAGATCGCCCTTGCTACCTCAGCACCAGTTTGTCCCTTCATGGTACGTTCCTTTGCAAATTTATTATACGTACCCTTTACTTTCATCTGTGCGTACAATGGCAGTAGCATAATAATCGCAAAATAAACAATATACATGCCTGTTGACAATTTCCTAACCCCTTTCTAACTCGATACTATAATTTTATAGAGATTTCTTTAATTGGGCAAATATTTGCGCCACCTAATTGAGAAAATTGCGAGAAAAATACAAGCAATTGATAACCAGAAAGTGAAATAACCAATGGCACTTGTATAGTCCGCTAAATCACGATACATTGGCATTTGTCCAAAAACATAGTCTATAACATCATTATGCAATGTCCAAACGGCTGCAAGTGCGACATGCCAATAGGAAAATACATATTTGCCAATGTAAAGGACACCTTGAAGTGCCATCGCAAAATGCGAGCCAATAAGCATCCAGCCTTGCCAGCCAATAGAGCCCGTTTCAACTAATGTCCAAAGATTCATCACATCTGCCCAAATACCGTATTTAACTAATGTGACTAATGCTAACACTTCCATTAACGGCCATCTTTTCCCGATAATCCATGCAAATAGCACAAAGCAGAAAAACAAACTAGCTGTTGGACTATCTGGTACAAAAATATAAAAAATCGGCTTCGTCATCGCTAATTGCCAACCGTACCAATAATAGCCATATATTGTCCCTAATATGTTGATAAGGAGCAATACTATTAAAAATGTTTTGTGCGTAAGGAGAAACCAAATATTTGCACGTGTTATTTGCATGAAAAAAACTCCTTTTACCATCCGTCTATACTAAGATGTCTTTTCCCTTTATTTTTATGTATTAATTGGCGACTAAACCTGTATGGTCTTTCTATTATGATACAACAAGATACATAACTTGCAAATCGTCGTTTCTATGCACAATCATTTTTTTCGTTCAGTATATCGTAATCATTCACAAAATGTTGCGAGAAGCTAGAAAAAAAAGAGTCAGTTTCCCGACTCTTTTTAACATTATTCAGCTTTTAAACTTTCGATAAACTCCGCAAGCTTTTGAAGATCTTCATCAGATCCTGTCCAAAGACCTGCTGGCATTTTACCGCTTGGTGTACCATTATGTGCAATGTCGATAATTTCATCAGCTGTTAGGCCCGTATTCATCAGTGTAGGACCTGCACCACCTTCTAAGCCTTCTCCATGACAGTTAATACATGCAGAATTAGCATAGATTTGGTAACCTTCTGAGCCTTTATCGAACTCTACAGTTTCAATAATAGCACCTTGAATTTTTTGAGCTTCCCAGTCATGGTTGACAACTGACTCCCAAGTTAAATAGAACATAGCAGCCAATGTTAATAACATAAACGCTGTTGGTAACGGGCGTTTAGACGGACGGCGTTCTGGACTCTTATCTAAAAATGGCATTAATAATAGCGCTCCAAATGCTAGACCTGGAATGACAATTGCTCCGATAATATTATATGGACCGGAAGCAAAAGAGTATTTTAAGAGTTGGTACATGAATAAGAAGTACCAGTCCGGTAATGGCGTATATGCTCTTGTTGGATCAGCTGGCCCTTCAAGTGGAGATGGGTGAGCGACTGTTAACAATAAATAAGCGATTAAGAAAACAGCACCTACCATCCATTCTTTTAATAAGAAGTTCGGCCAGAAAGCTTCAGTTTTACCTGGATATTCGGAATAATCCTTTGGAACGTTCGGCATTCTGTGATTCGCTTTAATACGAGAATCGCCGACAAATTTCATTCCTTTTCCGCGATGCATAGTGTCCCCTCCTTTAAAAAATCATCGAACCGTCAAGAATTATTACAACGGCCCTGAAATTCCTTGACGACGAATCATGATAAAGTGTGCTGCAAGTAACCCAAACAATACTGCAGGCAAGAAGAATACATGAATCGCAAAGAATCGTGTTAACGTTTGAGCACCAAGAATAGTACTATCACCCGCTAATAATACTTTAATCATCGAACCGATAAATGGTACAGATGCAGCAATTTCGATACCTACTTTTGTAGCGAATAATGCTTTCATATCCCATGGTAATAAGTATCCTGTGAAACCAAGACCCATCATTACCCCAAAAATACCTACACCAACCATCCAGTTTAATTCACGAGGTTTCTTATAAGAGCCTGTGAAGAATACACGAAGCGTATGTAAGAACATCATTACAATTACTAATGAAGCTCCCCAGTGGTGCATACCGCGTACGATTTCACCAAATGCTACTTCGTTTTGTAAATAATAAACTGATTTCCAAGCATTCACGACGTCTGGTACATAGTACATTGTTAAAAACATACCAGAAAGAATTTGAATTACTGTGATGAAAAATGTTAATCCACCGAAGCAGTAAACGAATGCTGAAAAATGGTGTGCAGGGTTCACGTGCTCTGGCACTTCGTGGTCGGCAATATCACGCCAAATCGGTGTAATATCTAATCGTTCATCGACCCAATCATAAATTTTATTTAGCACTGAATTCGTACCCCCTTACAAATTAAACTAGAGTATTTGCTCTTGCTGGACCAATCATTAAATAACCATCTTTTTCTTGTACTTCAAATTCATCCAACGGACCTAGAGGTGGTGTACCTGCAATGTTTGCCCCGTTTTTCTCGTAACGCCCTGCATGACAAGGACAGAAGAATTGATTTGGGTGTGCTGAATCGCCATTCCAGTCCACCATACAGCCTAAATGCTTACAAACAGGTGATAGCGCAATTATTTTGTCGCCTTCTTTGTAAACCCAAGCTACGTCTGTAACGTTAGATTTGTACCAAGCGTCAACTTGTTCATAAGTGAAGTCAACTTTAACTGGCTCTGCAGTAAGGTCAGCGACTTTATGTTCGGTTTTGATAAAATCTCCACCCTCATGCTTTTGTAAAACTGGGTCAATTGCAAAACGAACCATTGGCATCAACATACCTGCCGCCATAAATCCGCCAACACCAGTTAGTGTGTAGCTTAGAAATTGACGACGTGAAACTCGATTGTTACTCATCCTTTTCCCCCCTCTAACTTTAAAGGTCAGTCCAACGGACATACTTTTACAAATAGTAATACTAGGACATATCTATGATATATCAACTCCATAGCTTGGTCAATATAGCATTCTGTGGAAACCTGGAGAATGTGAACAATTATTGAAACAAATTGCTAATTTTGTGACCATTTGGTCGAAAATACAGGTATTACTTGACGTAACTGATCTTCGAGAATGGTATGTTTCACACCCTTATCCATGGATTCTAGTGGAATAGCTGGTAACCAAATAATATTTACAATATCCCCAATATTTGTCCAAAAATGGTCACAAGTAATGAAGAACACATGCTTAAAACCAGCAGTATGTAATTGTGTTTCTAATTGCGCTGGCAATTCTTCATCTTTCAACGTTGTACTATACGAAAATGGTGGCATTACTAGTAAGCGGCCTTTAAACTGTTGTTCGATAAAAGCTGTAAGCGATAACAAAAAATCTGCTTCTGCGCCACTTTGCTTTAACTTTTCTGCAGTAAAATTAATACCTACAAGTGGTATGAGTGCCGTATCAATAAAATCCTTCTGAGCTAGAAACGCTGTCACATCGTTTGCATTAAAATACATCTTATACCCCCCTACTATTACAAAAAGTAAAATGCCCTTTTCCACCCTTTAATAGGATAACCAATAAAAAGTGAAAACAATCATTCACTAGTCATGTTACCATATTGAGGTGGATAAAGGGCATTCAAATTTTGCTTAATGGACTTGAGATTATTGTAAATTGGCAGTTTCTTTTAAAATTTGTAACAAATTAGACAATTCGTAAAATCGTTCTTCATCGCCTTTATCGAGGGCTTCATCAATTTGTGCGAGCAATTTTTCTTCTTGGAATACGAGTAAACTATTGGAAAGCAATTCTTCTGCCAGCAAACGATCCTTTTCACTTACAATTAATGTTTCTGGCATATAAGGGTTTTCTTCAAGAACTGCTAAATATTGTGCACTTGGCGGTATATTTGGGAAGTTCAATTGTATATACATATCTTCTTGCTCATGTAAACGTAAGTCATGGAAAGATTTCTCAGCATCGGCTGTCATCACATTGCCTTTATAAAAACGAAATGGTACACCCGTTGAGTCAACTGTAGACATCACCATTGCTCTAGGACAATAGTGAGCTTCTTCTACAAATCGTATTCGTTTTAACAACTCATCATTACTCAATAAGTAATTTAAAATCCATACACACTCACGACGTTTTAATTGGTAATTTTTCAAAAACCAGCGAACAAATGCTTTTTTATCGACAACTGATACAGAAGCAGTCATACCCACTCCCTCCTTTACTCTAATTCTAAGCCTTCTAACATTTCTTGCCATTGCGGTTCCCCTGGCTGAAGCTTGATTAAATGACCAAGTACCTCTTTAACCTCTGTACGCTTGCCTTCTTCTAATAAGAAATAAACATATTTTTCTAAAAATGCTGCGTCTTCCTTAAAATCAGTATATGCCAAACGGTAAAATTCGTATGCACGGTCGTACAATTCTAAATTTGCATATGCGTCAGCAGCATAAGGGTATAATGTGTTCCATTCAAAATCATTTTTTTGTAATGTCTCAAATAATTCAACGACATCCTCATAGCGTTCTTGCTGCGTAAATAGGGATATCAGTGTTAACACCGCTTCCATATATTCAGGATCTAGTGCAATGGCTTCACGTAAATAATTTTCTGCTTCTTCAGGCACAGCGTTTTTTAATGCCATTTTTCCTGCAAATAAGAATAATGATTTATCGTACTCATCGCGCTTTAGCCCTTCTTTTATAGCCGCATAAGCTTTTTTGTTATCTTCAGTCATGGCATAGCTTTCTGCTAGCAGTAAATAAGCAGAGAAATAATCAGGGTCTAATTCTTTTAAGTCCTCTAATTGTTTAATCGCCAGTTCATATTTTTGAGATTGAAACGCAGCATATGCAGCGCCAAATAAAGTATCCGGCTTCACTTCTTCTTCAAGTGCTGCTAAATAATAGTCTAGAGCCGTTTCATAGGCAGCCCCTGCACGATATACTTCAGCAAGTCGTTCCACGAGACTGATGCCTGCAAATTCCTCTTGTTGTTCATGCAATTCTTCGTAAAGGCGCGCTGCCTCTAAAAAACGTCCTGTTTCAAATAAGAGCTCTGCTTTAGCGAAATGTAATAATGGCTCCTCAGGTAAGATGGCTAACGCCTCATTAATGCGTTTTTCAGCTACTTCAAATAACCCTTGCATTTGGTAATAATCGGCTAGTACTAGTAATGCTTGCGGGTATTCTGGGGCTGTATCTTCGACTGCTAACAACATGTCTAACGCCTCGTCCTCATCTCCAAGCTCCATTAAAACGTTGGCACGATCAATTTTTAATTGTGCCTCCTCTGGGAATAAAAATTGCAAATGTTCCAGTACACGGTTCGCTTCTTTCATGTAACCATATTGCATAAATACTTCCGCCAGTGCGTATATTTCCTCAGGTAATTCCTTCATTAAAAAAGTTTCGAGTAGCTGGTCTATTAAAGCTAAATCCCCTTGCTCAAGTGCTTGCATCATTTCAGTCATCGCATTGTTCACAGTCATTCACCTATTCTTTCTTGTATACCTTTATGCTACAAAATATTTTCTTTTGAAACAAGAAAAAACTCCCCAAAAGGATTGGAGAGTTCAACGCGTACACAAACTCGCAAAATTTTACGTTTCGCTACACGTTTTTTTCCATTTTACATTTGTTGAGTTTTTCTTCTATCGCTTTAGCACAAGGAACCCTGTCTTACACAGGCAGGAGCCTGCTCTCGCCGCTCCAATCCACTCACCACTGATAGTGAATGTTAATCCAGCAGGTTACTTCTTGACAGCTTCAACATGCTCGAAAAACGATGGGTAGGAAACTGCGATGCATTCCGCATCATCTAATGTTACAGCTCCATCCGTTACTAATGCCGCCACAGCGCCCATCATACCGATACGGTGATCGCCGTATGTTTTCAAGCTTGCCCCACGTAATGGCGTTGGTCCCTCAATAATCATTCCATCTTCAGTTGCCTCTATACGCGCACCAAGCTTTTTCAATTCATCTACGACTGCTGTAATGCGATCAGTCTCTTTCACCTTCAGTTCTTCAGCATCTCGGATAATCGTCTTGCCCTGCGCCTGTGTAGCTAACAGCGCAAGAACAGGAATTTCATCGATTAATCTCGGAATCAAGCCACCTTCAATAACCGTTCCTTTTAATGTAGATGTTTCCATTGTAATTGTTGCAGTTGGTTCAGATTGTCCATCCTCATTAGCTACGACTGTTATAGCCGCCCCCATGTTGTGAAGAACTTCAATAATACCGTCACGCGTTGGATTGACCCCAACATTTTCTAAGACAATTTTACTATCACGACAAATTGCACCTGCTACTAGGAAAAATGCAGCAGAAGAAATATCGCCAGGCACAGATACATGTGTACCGGACAGTGTTTGTCCACCTTCAAAAGTCACAACACCATCTGCTACCGTAATTTCCGCGCCAAATTGACGTAGCATGCGCTCTGTATGGTCACGCGATACTTCTGATTCTCTGACAATTGTTGTCCCTTGTGCACGTAAACCTGCTAGTAAAATAGCTGATTTCACTTGAGCACTCGCAACAGGCATTTGATAGTCAATGGCTTGTAACGTTGTACCTTGAATGGCAAGTGGTGTATATTGTCCATCCGCACGCCCTGTAATATGAGCCCCCATTTGACGTAATGGGTCGATAACGCGACGCATCGGACGTTTCCCAATAGAAGCATCCCCAGTCATTACGCTATGTACTTTGGAACCTGCTAATATCCCGAGCATCAAGCGTGTTGTTGTGCCCGAGTTCCCTGTGTATAACACTTCGCTCGGTTCTTGCCAGGCTTCTATACCCGCACTTTCAATTGTCACATTTGTTCCGTCCACCTCAATGTTTACACCAAGCTTGCGGAAACAATCGATTGTGCTTAAGCAATCCTCACCAAGTAAAAAGCCGTCGACCGTTGTTTTTCCTGTTGCGATCGCGCCAAACATAACAGAGCGATGTGACACAGATTTATCACCAGGAATTGTTAACTGCCCATGTAATGATGGTTTATTATACTGTAATACTTTTTCACTCATAATTAATCTCGCCTCCATATGAAGATAGAAAGCGCCGAGTAATCGACGCTTTCTTCATTAATATATAGCCACTAAAACGTCTCTTATTGACGGCAATGCCACTTAAGAAATATATGTTTCGAAATTAGCGCGCTGTTGAATACATGCGGCTGCACGTTCACGATCACTTTCACTTTGCAAGCTAATGACCAGAATACCAAAAACATCTTCACGAGATTCGACGATTCGTAAATTCGTAATGCTAATTTGCTCTTCTGCTAATAAGCCCGTTACTTCTGAAATGACCCCCGGATAGTCAGGAACATCGACATACAAGTCAAACGATGTGAACATTGCTCCAGCACTAATCGGTAATTCATCACGTAGCTCTTTGGCAATAGCAAAATAGCTTTCAATATCGGCTGAACTACCATTTAAAAGTAGCTCTTTCACACGATCCATTTCCGTTTGCCAGCCTTCAAGCTGCGCAACTAATTCATCACGATTTTGCAATGTAATATCACGCCATAAAATCGGATTAGAGGATGCAATACGCGTCACATCCCGGAACCCCCCTGCTGCAAGAGAACGTGTCATTGGATATTCACCATTTTCCCCGCCTAATTGATGCACAAGAGATGCAGCTATGACATGAGGGAAATGACTAACGACAGCGGTCATATGATCGTGCTCTCGTGCCGATACGCTGACCACTTTTGCATGAGTAAATTTTAATAAGCTTTCGAGCTGAGCCATATGAATAATTTCCTCACCCGCTAGCGGTGTTAACATATAATACGCATTTTCGAAAAGATGGGCTTTGGCTGCTAACACACCACTTTTATGAGACCCTGCCATCGGATGTCCACCGATAAACGTAATGCCTAGCTCACGTAACTCGCCAGCTTTTTGCATAATCATTTTTTTCGTACTACCTGTATCTGTTACAATCACTTTATTTTTTAACGGCCATGTTTTTAATTGTTCCATCCATTCGAGCGTAGCATTGACAGGTGTTCCAAAAATAATGATATCAACCTCTGCAGCAACGTCTTGTGGATTTGTCACAATGTCATGGACAATATTTAATGTTTTGGCATGTTCACGGGTTTTTTCATCCATATCATAGCCAATAATTTTTGTTTCAGGTGCTTTTTGTAAAGCAAGAGCAATTGAGCCCCCGATTAAGCCTAAACCAATAACGAGCACTTTGCGTGTCATGCAAAAACTCCTTGTTCTTTTAAGACTGCTTCAAGATGCCCTAATAATGCCGCATTTTGTGCTTCTGTCCCAATTGTTACACGGATAAAGCCTGGTGCACCTAGCGCATTACCGCTACGAATAATAAACCCGCGCTTCATAAGCTCTTGGAACACAACATCACTATCCGCATTCGTGTTAAAGAAAATAAAGTTCGTATCAGATGGGTAGTATTTCAAATGATGCTTTTCACAAAAATCAACGTATTGTTTTTTGCCTTTTTCATTAGCTGTACAACAATTTTTTATAAAGTCTTGATCACTTAAAGCAATCGCTGCAACTGCTTGACTTAAAATCGTATTGTTAAACGGTGCACGTACTGGGTCCAGTTTCGCAATGACGGCTGGTTGACCAATCGCGTAACCAACTCGGAAGGAAGCAAGACCATATGCTTTAGAGAAAGTGCGCAATAATAGTACATTTGGAAACTCTTCAATTAATGATAGTGTTTCTTTATGCCCTGGATGTGTCACATATTCGATATACGCTTCGTCTAAAACGACAAGTACATCGCTTGGAACTTTCGCTAAAAACGCACGTAAATCTGAATTTGTAATGACAACCCCTGTTGGATTGTTCGGGCTACATACCCAGACGATAGAAGTTTGATCATCTATTGCTGCTGCCATTGCGTCTAAGTCGTGTGCCCCTTCGATACAAGGAATTTTACGAACTTCTGCTCCTTCGATTTCAGCATTATGAATATATTGTGAGAAGGATGGGTCTGCCATGACTGTGTTCACACCTGGATACAACAGAGCACGTGTAAGAATTGCAATAATATCATCTGAGCCATTGCCGAAAAGAAGCTGTGTTTCTTGGACACCTAGATAATTGGCTACAGCCGTACGCAAGTTTTGTGCATAACCGTCTGGATAGATGGCGTGGTTTACTGCATTATTTTGTAAATACGCTGTTACCTTAGGTGAGCAACCAAATGGGTTTTCATTTGATGCTAACTTAACGACTTCTTGTAAGCCAAATTCACGTTGTACTTCTTCAATTGGTTTACCTGGCTTGTATGCTTGCATACCGTCCAATTGTTGTTTCCATTTCATCTCAAACATCTCCTCTTATTATTTAGCTTGGGCTAAATCTGGTCTTAATTTCACTGCATCATTTAAATAAATATGCTGGACATCTTTTTGCGCCATTTGCACATTCGCATGGATTAACACACGAATACATAAAGGCAATGCATCTGGCACATCCATTTCATGCATACACATAACAGGGACGTACTGCCAGCCGTCCATTAATCTTACAGCACGCGCTGGAAACGCTGATGTAATATCTGGTGTCGTTGAAATAACAATCGAAGCAATATCCTCTACTTCCACCTGATTGGCTGCCACAACTTCACGCACTAATCTCGCTGTCTCATCCCATACAAGCTCTGGCTTGTCCAATTCAATCGTTATTGCACCTCTAAGTCCACGAATCATACAAGCACCTCCGCTAATAACTGTCGGAATTCAGCATCTACTTCTTTGCATTCTGCTAAGTCTATTGGTCGCACAAATGGCTTTCCAATTTCTTCGAGCAGCACAAATTGTAATACCCCGTATTCCGCTTTTTTATCTTTTAATAAATACTCCGTTAACTGTTCAAATGAATAATCATTTACCGCTGCAAAAGGATAGCCATTTTTTAGCGCAAACTGTAAAAACGCAGTTGTAAATTCACGATTTAATTTACCGTAACGCTCACTTAATAATAAACAATACACAAGTCCAATCATCACTGCTTCACCATGTGCGACGTTTCCATACCCAGCTGCTGCTTCAATGGCATGGCCGTAGGTATGGCCTAAGTTTAAATATTTGCGCACAGACTGCTCTGTTTCATCTTCAGAGACAATTTTCGCCTTTACTTCAATTCCTGCTTTTAGTTGTTCGGCTAATTCTGTTGTACTGAAATGAATAACTGATTCAGCTGTCATTAACTGTTGTAGCCATGTGGCATTCGATATCATCGCATGCTTAATGACTTCTGCAGTCCCTGATCGCACTTCACGCTCAGGCAAGCTTTCTATAAAGACAGTATCGTAGATAACCCCTTCTGGCTGATAAAAAGCACCAATCATATTTTTGCCTAGCGGATGGTTAATCGCTGTTTTACCACCAACCGCTGAGTCATGTGCTAAAATCGTCGTTGGTATTTGGATAAATGGCACACCTCGCATATAGGTAGCTGCAACAAAACCTGTTAAATCGCCAACTGCTCCGCCACCAAATGCAAAAATAAATGATTTACGTGAACATTTTTGTTCAAGCAAGAAAGTTTGTGCTGCATTGTATTGTTCAAATGTTTTACAAGCCTCACCACCCGGTAGCACAAATACCTCAAAGTCATATGGGAAGTTCGACTTGAAATATTCCCCTTGGGCAGCCCATACATTGGCATCTGTAAAAACAATGAGCTTATCTGCTGTTTGCAGTTTTTCATCAAATGTTTTTACTGCCTCAAATAAAAATTGATGTCCAAGTACTACCTCATATTGATGTGATTTTGTTGCTACTGGTACACGCATGATTAAAACTCCTTTGCGTAACGACGTTGTTCTTCAATTTGCGCTTGTAATTGAGGTAATTGATCGCCGTGGAATTGATCCATAATCGCATTAGCAATTTCCCAGGCAATAACATGTTCTGCAACGACTGATGCTGCCGGCACTGCACAGCTGTCAGAGCGTTCTACACTTGCTTTAAACGGCTCTTTTGTTTCGATATCAACGCTTTGTAATGGTTTATATAATGTCGGGATTGGCTTCATAACCCCACGCACAACAATTGGCATACCTGTGGACATGCCACCTTCTAAGCCGCCAAGACGATTCGTAGCACGCGTGTAGCCTTGTTCTTCAGACCAAATGATTTCATCATGGACTTCTGAACCTTTTTTGCGTGCCATTTCAAAACCGATACCAAATTCAACACCTTTAAATGCATTGATAGATAACATCGCAGCCGCTAATTTGGCATCTAGCTTACGGTCATAATGAACATATGAACCTACACCTGCTGGCATGCCTTCAACAATTACCTCAACAACACCACCAATGGAATCGCCGGCTTTTTTTGCTTCATCGATGGCTTCTACCATTTTGGCTGAAGCGACTGGATCTACACAGTAGCATGGGTCTGCTTCAACAATTGTACGAATTTCATCGACCGATTTTCCTTCAATTAAAGAAGTGTCTGCCTTAATGCCTACGATTTCAGTTACATGTGACACAATAGAGATGCCAAGTTCATTTAATAAGGCTTTTGCAACAGCACCAACTGCCACACGAACTGTCGTTTCACGCGCAGAGGAACGTTCTAACACATTACGTAAATCACGATGGCCATATTTCATGCCACCTACTAAATCTGCATGTCCTGGACGCGGACGTGAAATTTGACGTTTAATATCTTCTGGATTGATATCTTCCGCTAAAGGTTCTGCTCCCATAATTTTCGTCCAATGCTTCCAATCATCGTTTGTGACAACTAGCGCAACAGGAGAGCCAAGCGTTTGTCCGTGGCGAACACCAGCAACGATTTCTACTGTATCCGTTTCGATTTGCATACGACGACCGCGGCCATGTCCTCCTTGGCGACGTTTTAAATCATGATTAATTTTTTCTGCTGTAATTGGTAAAAGTGACGGTAAACCCTCAATTATTGTAGTTAATTGTGGTCCGTGTGATTCTCCTGCTGTTAAGTAACGCATAAACGCTTTCTCCCTTCAACTCGCTAAAGTATGTATTTTTCACTATAACATATATTCTCTAAAAAAACAGTCCTTTTGCAAATGTCCCGCAACGACTTTCCACTTGACAGCGCTACATTATATGCGAATATTCTGAACGATTTATTTAAAAAAATAACGTTTTCTAGCTACACTTAAAACCTTCACACTAATCCTTAAAGTAAAATACTACCATTTACTTTAATAAAAAAATACGCTTTTTGCTTATGACAAGCGAAAAGCGTACGATCATCTATGTCTAGTGTCTTGGCAGTTTATGTACGTGATTAGTCTCTTGTTCACTGTACGAAGCTTTTCATCATATAATTAACTATTTTTTTCGATAGAAGAAAGTATCTTCTACCTCAAAGTCATAACGCGATGGATTAAAAATTTGCTCTGTTGAACCTACAAATAATATCCCATCTTGTCGTAACGCTTTACTAAAGTTTGCATATATTTGATCCTTTGCTTCTTCGGTAAAGTAAATCATTACATTGCGGCACACGATTAAATCATAATTGGCATCGTAATGGTCGTTCAATAAATTGTGCTTTTTAAAGGTAACACAACGTTTAATTTCATCTTTAACTCGGTAGAAGTTTCCTTCTTGCTCAAAATACTTTGCTTGAATATCTTTCGGTACCTCTGCTAAAGAACGCTCTGGATATACACCTAGTTTTGCCTTTTGAATGACATTTTCGTCTAAATCAGTGGCGATTATTTGAATTTGCGATAATGGTACTAATTGCGATAATACCATTGCTAATGAATAAGGTTCTTCACCTGTTGAACATGCGGCACTCCAAATTTTCAAACGCTTGTTGGATTGTAATAACTTCGGGAAAATTTTCTTTTGCAATACTTCCCAGCGCTTTCCATTGCGATAAAACTCCGACACATTAATCGTCATTCGATCTAAAAACTCATTCATTAAATCGCGATCTTGCTCAAGTGCCTTTAGAAAATCAACAAAATTACGATAGCCCTTTTTCTCGTAGAGCGAGGTTAATCGTCTTTTCATTTGCGCTTCTTTATATAACGCTAAATCAATCCCAGTTTTGCGCTTAATACCTTCAACAAATTGTACATAATCAGACATACGGTCATCTTCCCCTCTAGCGTCGTATACCCATTATAGCGGAAAAATGCCTTTACTGAAATAGTCTTTCCTTTGTATTCAACGTTTACTTTGTCGAATTTTTCTTTTCTTCTAACAATAGCACTTTCGATTGTTCTAATTCTAATCGCAGTTTTTCTGTTTCTTTTGTATATGATTCCAATCTTAGCTTCTCTAATTCCACTTCTTGTTCAATAGTCTTTAACTTTAATTTTTGCCCCTTTGTACGCGCATCAGTAAATATCCCAGCTAAAGCGACCATAATGCCGCCAATAATCGCAACAATAGCAATTTCCATAATTTCTCTACCTCCTATCTAATATAGATTATACGATAAAATAAAAATAGTTTCCTTTTTCAAATGTTCTTCATTTTTGCTTAAAAAATGAAGGCAGTCAATACCGCCTTCATTGAATAAATTGATACACAAGCTCGCTCAAACAGTTGCACTAAAAAAGTGTTACGCTTTAGCAGAAATTGGACACCACGTTACTAAGGTTAAATTTCTACACGATAATCTTTTAAATTTTCTCTCAGCTTGGCTTTCATAAATTTCCCTACTGACGTTTTCGGTATTTCATCTAAAAAGACCACATCATCAGGTAACCATGTTTTATGGAACTGTGCCCGTAAACTGTCCAGCAGTTCTTCCTTTGTAAGTGAATCTTTGTATTCCGGTTTTGCCACGACACATGCCAACGGTCGTTCTAGCCATTTTTCATGTGGAATGGCCACTACGGCCGCTTCAAATACTTTTGGATGTGTCATGAGTGCATTTTCAAGCTCCACTGATGAAATCCATTCGCCACCACTCTTGATTAAATCTTTTGTCCGATCAGTAATTTTAATGTAGCCATCAGGGGTCATGACTGCGATATCACCAGTATAGAGCCAGCCATCTTTAAAGGCTTCCACTGAGCGCTCATCTTGATAATATTCACTAGCAATCCAAGGCCCTCTTAATGTAATTTCCCCCATTGTCTTGCCATCCCAAGGTACCTCACCTTGTTCATTGACAATGCGCATATCAAGCAGCGGCATTGTGATGCCTTGCGTTGTACGTACATGCATTTTTTCATCAGAAGTATATTGTTGCATATGTGATAAGTATGTCGATAAACTAACAAGCGGTGATGTCTCTGTCATACCGTAGCCTGTATAATACGGAATGTTTTGCTCCTCCTCGAAGCCGCGTGCAAGACCAATTGGCGATGCAGAACCACCACAAATAATGGAACGTAAAGAGGAGAGATTTCGGGGATGTTGTCGTTGCTCTTGTAAAACGCCTAGCCAAATGGTTGGAACCCCCGCTGTTAACGTTACATTGTACTGCTCAAATAAATCGAGTAATAACTGTGGTGTAAACATCGGTCCTGGCAATACTTGTGTTGCGCCAAAACAGACACTAGCAAACGGTAAGCCCCAAGCATTCGCATGAAACATCGGGACAACCGGTAACACCACATCTCGCTCGCATATGGCGATGCTATCCGCTAATCCTGCTGTCAAACTGTGCAGGACGATACTGCGATGGGTATAAACAACACCTTTTGGCATGCCTGTTGTGGCACTTGTATAGCACATACCAGCCGGTGCATTTTCATCTAAATCATCTGGGAATTCAAAATGACTACTTGCCACTGCAAGAAGCTCTTCATAAGAAAGCGCATTCGGTAAGGGCGAATTTTCTAGCGCAACAGCATCCCCCATCACAATAAAATGCTTCACTGTTTTCAGCTGTGACACGATTGGTGCAATGACAGGCACTAAATTTTCATCTATAAGTAATATTTCATCTTCAGCATGATTAATGACATAGACGATATGTTCAGGCGCTAGACGAATATTAATCATATGCAACACAGCACCCGCACACGGTACAGCAAAATACGCTTCTAAATGCCGATGATGATTCCAAGCAAAAGTACCAACTTTTACTCCGCGCTCCATGCCAAGTGTTGTCAGCGCATCTGCCAACTTACGAGTACGACTAGCAAACTCTTTATACGTAAATTCATGAATCGTTGTAGTACTTGTACGCGAATAAATTTTCTTCGCATGAAAAAAACGTTCTGCTCGATTTAAAAAACTTGTTAGTAATAAAGGTGTATCCATCATATGCATACCATCGCTCCCTTTCGTTTTCACATGTCCCTTGCTTCAACGCCAAAGCCGATTTGTTGCTACAACTACGATATTTTATCCAATACCTTTACAAGTAAGAAAATCTTTCTGTTATTTTGGTTGCATGCGTATCGCACCATCAAGGCGAATAACTTCACCATTGAGCATAACATTATGGATAATGCTTTCCACCAGCATTGCATACTCAGACGGTTTTCCAAGACGTTTAGGAAATGGCGTCATGCTAGCTAATGCTGTGCGAGCAGGCTCTGCTAACGACGCGAACATCGGCGTTTCGATGAGCCCCGGTGCAATGGTCATCACTCGTATCCCCGAATCTGCAAGCTCCCGTGCAATCGGCAATGTCATCGCCGCTACTCCGCCTTTGGAAGCACTATATGCTGCTTGTCCAATTTGTCCATCAAAAGCGGCTACAGATGCTGTATTAATAATCACGCCACGTTGTCCATCTTCGTCAGGCTCATTATATTGCATATGTTCTGCTGCAAGCCGAATCACATTAAACGTCCCTATTAAATTGACGGAAATCACTTTAGAAAATAATGCAAGTGCATGTACGCCTCGTTTGGAAATGACTTTACTCGCATCGGCGATCCCTGCACAGTTAACTGCTACATTCATACGACCAAATGTTGCTAGAGTATGCGCAAGCCCTGCTTCAACATCAGCCTCTTGTGTCACGTCGACGCGAACATAGCGGACATTTTCACCTAATTCCTGTGCAAGTGTCTGCCCTCTTTCATCATTGACATCAAAAATAACAGCTTTGCCGCCTTCTTCCACAATCTTTCGGACAGTCGCTTCTCCTAAACCTGAGGCACCACCAGTGACAATCGCTACAACGTCAACACATTTCATGCAATCCAACCCCTTTACATTTTTTCGATAATAGTGGCATTCGCCATCCCCATACCTTCACAAATAGCGAGTAAACCGTAACGGAAGTTTTCACGCTGCATGCGATATAGCATCGTTGTTAACAACTTTGTACCAGTTGCCCCTAGTGGATGTCCTAAAGCAATGGCACCACCATCTGGATTTAGCTTTGCTGGGTTTGCTCCCATTTCATGTAACCAAGCGAGCGGCACAGGAGCAAAAGCTTCGTTGACCTCATACGTATCGATGTCTTCAATTGTGAGCCCCGAACGCTTTAAAGCTTGTCTTGTGGCCTCAATTGGACCTGTAAGCATAAGGGTCGGATCTGATCCTATCACTACGCGCGTTATGATTTTGGCAAGCGGTGGAATGCCTAACGCTTGTGCTTTTTCCAACGACATCAGCACAACAGCTGAAGCCCCATCACTCATTTGACTGGCATTCCCGGCAGTAATCACCCCCTGCTCTTGAAAAACTGTTTTCAAGTCATTTAATCGTTGCATTGTAGTATCTGCACGAGGACCTTCATCAACGGTAAACAGGCTAACCGTACCGTCCTCTTGGATTATATGAACTGGCATAATTTCCGCTTGAAAATGCCCTGCCTCTATCGCGTTTAAAGCTCGTCTATGACTTTCATATGCATAGTGATTCAATTGCTCTTTTGAAAACTGCCATTTTGCCGCCATTTTCTCAGCTGATAGCCCTTGATGAATAATCGTATAATTCTCTTGCAAACGTTTACCTTTATGGGCCGTCTGCATATGCGAAAACATCGGCACCCTTGTCATACTTTCGACACCGCCCGCAATGACAATATCCATATCACCAGCTAAAATCGCTTGCGCCCCAAAATGCACAGCTTGCTGACTAGACCCACATTGACGATCGATTGTGACACCAGGAACCTTTTCCGGAAAGCCTGCCATTAATAAAGCGGTACGTGCGATATTGGCACCTTGTTCATCGGTTTGTGTGACACAACCGAAAATCACATCCTCTACTTGTCCTTTGTCGATACGCGCACGCTTGACAACCTCTTCTAGTACATCCGCTGCTAAATCATCTGCTCGCACATTTTTTAAAGCACCTTTACTGCGTCCGACTGCTGTACGTACTGCTGCTACTATTACGACTTCTCTCATTTTAATCCCCCTCCATTGTGAAATACCCTTTGCTACAATACGTTAAAGTTTATTTGCATTGTGGTAAATATATACCGCTTTAAGTAGCGATTAAATTGTTTAATTTTCTGAAAATTATAGTATTTATTTTACATGACAAAGCAGTTATTAACAATTCTATCTATAGCTTAATAGAGACTAAGTATAGTTAATTGATAATTGATGATTCATGTAAATGGCAGCGTGCGCGCAATGTCGACAAAAGTTTACAGGAAAGAGGTCTGGCTTTCTTTTGTCATGAACGATATGTTCCTGTAGATTGCAGTGAAAAGCACACAGGCAACAAAAAAAGACTATAAATCAACTCGAAAGTTATTCGAGTGGATCTATAGTCAGTTTGCGTATCCAGTAAATGCGTACGCGTCAATTTTATAAAATTAAACTAAATCTTCACCGAAGAATAAACCGATTTCGCGCTCTGCAGATGCAAGAGAGTCAGAACCGTGGATGATGTTGTGAGAAACTCCATGCACTATTGTGTTCTCTGAGATTTCAAGTAACTTGATGGATCTGATTTATACTCCTTTAAAATGGAATTATCAGATTCCTCCACAATTTTTTTCCTTTGCGAATAGCGTTTTTTTGCAGCTTCTACCCGCTTCTGAATTTGCTGTTTACGTTCTTCAGTTTGAGGATGCATCCAATTAGCCATTTCTGGAGTTATACGGACAACAATTTTTCGTCTTTCACTAGAATTACTATTCATCTTCGTCCCCTCCAATTATAAGTACGACTTCAAACTCTTCTGCTTCTTCATAACTAATGAAGACAGATTCAGATTCCATTGTTATATCTATTATAGCAAAAATACGGTCAATTGGCATCAAGGCCTTGACAACAAATCCAAAATTTTTGTCTCTGACAAATCCTTCAGCAATTCCTTGAGAAAAACTCCAGCTAGATAAAGTTCTTTGCTCATCAATTCTAATGGTTTCTCCTTCTTGCAGACCTTTTTTCACCCAACTTGGGCGTTCAGACCAACTAAAACCTCAATAAAGATAAACATCTTGAATTTTTTTACTTAATAAAAGCTTCTGCGTTACTTTATATATTGCTTCAACAGCTCTCTTTTGATTCCCTGTTAAAATGGTTTTAGGTTTAGGTAAATTACTGTAGTGTTTGTAGTGCAAATTTAGCCATTGCGCAAGATATTTTTCCATACTTAATGAAGTTGAGCTATTCGAATCTCTTACCCACTCTGCACGTAATTCAAGAGCTGCATAAACAACCTCATCTGATTCTTCATACATTAAACTACACATATAGTCTTCAAAATATTCTCCCATGTTTTCGTTGGTTATATACAAAAGTCCTTTAATACCATCAAGCGTAAGTCCACCATTCAAAATATAAATCCTCGCTTCCTCTATACTAAATATTATGTAAAAAATCATCTTAATAATGTAGAACATGGCATAATAACACTTATTCATTTACCGCTAGACAAGAAAGGCCAAGTAGCTATCAACTCTCTTTTCTAGAATTATACAATAATTTAATACATCTATCTGCATTAGAGATATAAAGGAAACCAATTAGTACCTTTGCTTTGTATTGCAAAAATTGCTCTACAAAGTAAACTTTACTCAATTAATTAATTCAGACAAACAAAAACCCTCTAACTGTAATAGTTAGAGGGTAAACCGCTAATATAGCGAGTATACTTTTGTACAATTAAACTAAATCTTCACCGAAGAATAAACCGATTTCGCGCTCTGCAGATGCAAGAGAGTCAGAACCGTGAATGATGTTGTGAGAAACAGTTGTAGCGTAGTCACCACGGATTGTTCCTGGGTTAGATTCTTCTGGTTTTGTAGCACCCATCATTGTACGTGCAAGTTTGATTACGTTTTCGCCTTCCCATACCATAGCGAATACTGGACCAGAAGTGATGAAGTCTACTAATTCACCGAAGAATGGACGTTCAGCATGCTCAGCATAGTGTTTTTCTGCTAATTCTTGAGGAATCACCATTAATTTTGCGCCTTTTAATACGAAGCCGCGACGTTCAAAACGGTCAACGATATCTCCTACTACTTGTCGTTCTACGCCGTCTGGTTTAACCATTAAAAAAGTTTGTTCGATTGCCATGTTTAAAACACTCCTTAAATTCGTCTAACAGGTTTTACACCTACCGATAAATATTAACAAAAAATGAGCTTCAGCACAACAAAAAGCTAGAATTTACGCTTGCCCATAAACAATGCGATGTCACGAAGCTTTTTCTTAATTGGATGTTTTGGTAAAGCATCTATTTCCTGTAATGCTTTTTTCAAATACTTATCACTCATTTTATTAGCTTGTGTAATTGCATCAGATTTACGCACATATTGCAACATTTTTTGGCGCTCAGGCTCCGTTAATGTCCCCGCAAATACTTTTGCTAAATAAGGCTGCATGTGTGGATCATCTTTTAATAATAAAATCGGCAATGTAATATTACCTTGTAGTAAATCACTACCCGCTGGCTTCCCTAATTCTTTATCTGTCGCCATAATATCTAATACATCATCAATTATTTGAAAGCTCATGCCTACAAAGTAGCCAAAGCGTTTCAAATGGCTTACCGTTTTTGCATCTACGCCAGCTGCTACTGCACCAATCTCACAACTAGAAGATATAAGTAATGCCGTTTTTCGTTTGATACGTCTGAAATAATCCTTTAAGCCCTGATCCAATCTAAACTTGTCCTCGATTTGAATAACTTCACCGTTACAAATTTCCACCATCGTACGTGCCAAAATTTGATGAACAAGTGGATCCTCAAGTTTTGTAATGTACTCCAGTGCACGTGCAAATATAAAATCGCCCGTGTACATTGCTACTCTGTTATTCCATTGGGATTTGACAGTTGGACGTCCTCGTCGCATATCGGAATCATCAATCACATCATCATGCACTAGCGACGCCATGTGAATGAGCTCTAAAGGCACAGCCACATTTTTCATCTTTTCGATATCATAATCGCCAAATTTTGCGCCAAGCAACACAAAAATTGGTCGGATTCGTTTGCCACCAGCTTGTAATAAATGGAGAGAAGCATCGTTAATTAAATGCGAAGACGAATTCACCGCTTTTTCTAATTCTTGTTCGATGATATCAATATCTGACTTCAAATCGGAATAGAGTAGTTTTAACTTCATCTTTTCCACGCTTGAAAACCTTCCCCCATTAACGTACTTTTTTAAAGCCCATATGCATTGCCGCAGCACCGCCACTGTATGCTTTATACGTTACTTTTTCTAAACCTGCCTCTTCAAACATTGCCGCTAGCTTCTTCATACCTGGGAAATCATTTGCGGATTCCTGTAACCAAGAATATTCTTTATAACTTTTCGCAAAAATTTTACCAAATATCGGCATAATATATTTAAAATAAAAACGGAATAGTTGTCGATAGCCAGGAATCTCTGATTGTGATGTTTCTAAACAGACAACCATGCCACCTGGTTTGACGACACGATTCATTTCTTTTAACACTTGTAAATAATCAGGAACATTTCGAAGACCAAAACCAATCGTCACATAATCAAATGTATTGTCTGGAAACGGTAATTCCATCGCATTTCCTTGTATTAATTCAATTTGAGGATAAGGCGTTATTTTTTGTTCGCCTACTTTCAGCATGTTATGACTGAAATCTAATCCTTTTACTTCGCCACTTTCTCCAACTGCTTCCGCTAACGCAATCGTCCAGTCAGCTGTTCCACAACAAACATCTAGCGCTTTCGATCCAGGCTTAACAGCCATGCGCTTCATCGTATCATTACGCCAGCCAACATGCATTTGGAAGCTAATAACACCATTCATTTTGTCATAGCTCTCTGAAATACTTTCAAATACTTCGTGAACGTGCTCTTCTTTCGATTTAGCCATTTTTGAAAAACCTCTCTTATCCGTTTGTAGAAGCAATCGATGCCTCTACACGTGCTTGTAGAGCTTGTTTCACATCACTTTGTAAAAATGATGCTTGGTCTATCACCTGCAACAGCTCTGTTTTTAAACGGGCAATTTTATCTTGTAAGACGCTGCTAAAGCTTGCGCCTGCTTGTAAGGCACTTTGTTCAAGCGCTTTATTCATTAAAGATTTTTGTCCGCGTTGATACATCGCCCATTCTCTTTCTAACCGTAAGATTAATAAGCTCTTTTCCATTAACGGAATATAATGTTGCAATGCATAAAGCTCAAAAAACTTTGTAATTAAGCCTGATTCTATATTGCTTATCGACGAACACCATTGTTCTACTGTCCGCTCTTCAGCCTCATACACTTTTATTTGATGCTCGCAACGTGCCACGATTCCTTGTGACAACTTACGAATCAACGAAACATTGCCTGACATCGCTAAAATTTCATAATATCTGCCACTATAAAAATCCCCAGCTAAAACGGTTAGCTGTTGTTCTTTTGATGTAGCATCCAGTTCTTTTATATGATCATGTGCCGCTAATGCTGCATATACAATTCCAACAGTTATCGCAGCTTCCCTTTGCTCTTGTTGCCACTCTTCACCATTCAAAAAGGGAACTAACAAGTAAAACAGTTGATTTTCGTCGAGCACAGGCACTCCTGTGTATTTTTGCAAAGTTCTATGACGAACATCCATGAAAATCTCTGTTTTTAACTGTGCAATTGAATTTTGAATGTATGTTGCATTCATAGACCTTACTCCATTCACTTTCAAATACGTTATATCAATAAGACATAACGTTTGCTCACTGAGTCATTATAGCACAAGCAACGATTCGGAATAAAAAGTTTTTACTTATACCAACATGAACGGGCAGTAGAACTCCACCATAAAATAACCAAAATTTTGGGAGGAAATCTACTTGCCCGTAAAAAACCATCTAGAACATACAGATGTGTTATGCATCTCTGTAGTTTATAACCAACATCAGCATAGTATGTAGATTCTACCGATGGAAGCTATCATACAAGAAGACCTTATTTTTTCGCTTCACTTTGGATAACACCATGTGCTGTATGAATTTGCGCTTTGCCACGAATTTTCATGGCAGAAGTATGCTCTGTAAATTGAGCAATCATCACTTCGCCTGCGTCTAATTTTTCAGAATGATGGAATTTTGTATCCGTACCACGTGTTAAGCCAATAACATGTACACCATCTTCTTCAGCTTGAATCACTATATAATCTTGCGCCATTGTCTGTACACTCCTTAAATCCGACAAATTCTTAGTCCATCATAACATAATTAGACATGCAGTTTAAGACATTTGAATAAATGACAAGACTTCTCGACGTTTTACCTCATCTTGTTCATAAATGCCACGTGCCACAGACGTGACTGTTTTAGATCCTGGTTTTTTTAAGCCGCGCATTGTCATACACATATGTTCTGCCTCAATTACGACGTAAACACCTTTTGGAGACAGCATTTCCATAATCGTATCAGCTACTGAAGAGGTAATGCGTTCCTGTAATTGTGGACGACGTGCAATCGTTTCAACAGCGCGACCTAATTTACTTAAACCTGCCACGATGCCATCGTTTGGTATGTAAGCGACATGTGCTTTGCCGTAAAAAGGCACTAAATGATGCTCACACATTGAATAAAATGGGATATCCTTAACGAGCACTAATTCTTCATGGTCCTCATGAAAAACAGTTTTAAAATAATCTTTTGCATCTTCATGTAAGCCACTAAACATTTCAGCGTACATTTTTGCAACACGTTTTGGCGTATCAAGCAATCCTTCACGATGTACATCCTCGCCCACAGCTTCTAAAATCATTTTTACTGCTTCTTCTATTTTCAATAAATCAACATTCGACATTCGTAAAAACCCTCCTGCGTATCAAAACATTACACATTTCCCTATGCATCGTAGCATATCCAAAAGTTAAGCGCAAAACGACTTACCTGATTTAAAAGAAATTCAACATAACTACAGCAATTAGCATTTTCCTGCACTAAAAATGGAGACCTCTATGTATAAAAAATTAGACATCTTAAAATGAAATGTCCGTTATGAAGTTAAAAAGAGCAGCCTTCATGCTCGTTTACATGAAGACTGCTCTATGTAACTACTAGACGTGTATTATTTTACAGCATCTTTAAGCGCTTTACCTGGTTTGAAAGCAGGTACCTTGCTAGCAGCGATTTCGATTTCTTTACCAGTTTGTGGGTTACGACCTTTACGAGCCGCACGTTCACGTACTTCAAAGTTACCAAAACCAATTAATTGTACTTTGTCACCCTTTGCAAGAGCATCTTGAATTGTATCAAATACAGCTTCAACTGCTTTAGAAGCGTCTTTTTTTGAAAGACCTGCAGCTTCAGCAACAGAGTTTACTAATTCTGTTTTATTCACACCATTCACCTCCTCTCAAAGGGTCATGAACCAATTCTGTAAAAAGAGTAACACATAGAAAACCGCTACGCAACTGTATTCATTCATGATTATAACCAAAATATGCGTTTTTCACCCAAAAAACAAAAATAACAGGACTTTTCGCATAAGAACGAATAGCCCTGCACTATTTTTTTGCTCTGTAATTTCCATTTTATCTCTATAAAATAAATGTCACCAATCCTCGATCACCTTCATTAACCATTCGTTCAATTGTTTGACGCATACGTTTTTTCGCTGTAGGTGGCACTGCATTCATTTTATAGCGAATTCCTTCTTTTAACACTTCATGCAATGGCGTACCAAAAAGCTGTGTTTGCCAAAGCGCATCACGATCATGTAAATAGGCATGGTTTAAATCTTTTAGTAACTGTTGACTGTGGAATTCGGAGCCAATTAGTGGCGCAAATTCTGATTCCATATCCACGCGAATAATATGATAAGATGGTGCTTTTGCCTTCATGCGCACACCATAGAAATTATTTTGCTTAATCAGTTCTGGTGCAGTTGGTTCAAATTCTTGCATCATTGGCAATGTTACGCCATAACCGCTCGTATCTGCTTCAGTAATGGCATCTTTAAAGCGTTTTTGCGCTTCTTTTGCTTCGGCAGCCTCTTTAATGAATAGCAACCAATCGCGCTTTGTTTCAATCGGTTCTTCCAACCATTCATTACAAACAGCTTTATATAATTCACCTTGTAATGACACGCGAATAACGGCTGTACCGATTCCTGAATCGACATGCACCACTTCACTTTGATCAATAAAATCAATGGCTTTAAAGGCATCAGAAGCTTGTTGTACGTCTCTAATTTTCATGACAGACGACAGCACTTCTTCCATCGAATCAATCAATGCCACGTTTAATGGGTGTGTCGCATCAAGCACATCCAGCCAATCTGGTTTCTCCACTTCAATCGTCCGAATTGGGAACTCAAATAATGCTTCTTGTAAAATATATTGAATATCTGAAGCACGCATTTGATCGATTGAAATCGCAATAACTGGCACATTATACCGTTCAAATAGCTCATTTCGTAGCTGTACCGTTTCTTCTCGTGCCGGCATTTGACAATTTAAGACGATAACAAAAGGTTTTCCAATTTCCTTTAATTGCTCAACAATTTCTTCTTCCGCTTTTTCTGCTGCACGGCGGCTAATGCCATTTACTGTGCCATCCGTTGTCACCACAATACCGATATTCGCATGATCACGAATTACTTTATCTGTCCCGATTTTCGCCGCTTCCTGGAAAGGAATTGGCTCTGTATGCCAAGGTGTATGCACGTATTTCGGACCATTTTCGTCCTCATAGCCCTTTGTTCCATCAATAACGTAACCAACGCAATCCGCTAAGCGAATTTGGAACGTCATTTCATCTTCTCCGACCGCAATACGTGTCGCTTGGGCAGGCACAAACTTCGGCTCAGCAGTCATAATGACTTGGCCTGGTGAGCTTTGTGGCAGCTCGTCCTGTGCTCGCATTCTTTCCGTTTCATCCACAATATTCGGCAACACTACAGCTTCCATTACTTTTTTTACAAATGTTGATTTACCTACCCGAACTGGACCTACAACACCAATATAAACATCGCCATTTGTGCGCTCTGCAATTTCTTTAAATACTGCTTCACTCAAGGTTTCTGCCTCCTTTATCTACGCTTTTTCACTATATGCACGCATGAAGATAAATATGAAAAGCATCTCTGAAACAATGTCTATAGAATTTACATTTATACTGGACGTTGATGCCTTGTTCTAAAGAAATTTTCGCTGTGACAGGCACTATTGCGGACTAAACAGACGAAATTGTGTAAGAATTGTGTGAGTGCCTGGCACTATAAATGGCACTAAAAAAACCTCAATGATTCAATCTGTACCGAATCATTGAGGTTAAAAATATATTAGTTAGAATCTGAGGCTTTATTTTCTTTCTCTTGTTCTTTAGCTGCTTCTGCTTCAGCTTCTTCTTTCGCTTTTTTCGCGTCTGCTTTGTATGCATCCATCATATACGTCGGCTCGCCGTTTTCGTCTACCGTATAAGGCACTGAGTAGGCAGGCACGACAGGATATTTATCGACAAGTAATTGACGAATATCATCGCCTGGTTTGACATCGGGCTTGTCCTCTTTTAACAGTTGACCTAAGTCGATTGAATAATCAACATGCATTTCGCCATCGCCAGTCATAAATATCGGTAATTCAGCACCCGAATACGGACTTTTCACCGTTACATCTGTTTTGTATCCTAATTTTTCAAAGTTAATTTGGTACACATTATCAGCGATGGCACCCTTTGTTGGAATATACTGCGTACCTAATTGACGAATCATAATCTCTCGCATGCGCTCAGCAGAGTTTAAATCTACTAATTTTACTTCGGCACGGTTTTCAGGATCCCATATAATATATTGATAAATACCACCTTTTTCATATGCATTGCCTGGTATTTGCGCAATATATTTTGGCATTAATTTTTCAAAATCAATCAAATATTTTATATAAATATCCGTATCCAATTCACTATTTTTTATTGGCACAAGGCCCCCTGTTGCTTCACGATATTCATTGACAGCACGTTGAACGGCCGCTAATTGATCGACATCTGGCACTTGATTTGCAGCCTTTTCTTCCTCAGGATAGGCGCAACCACCCAACAATACGGCTATTGCCACTGTCAAAAGAAAAGCATTTAGTTTTTTCATTTCACGTTTCCTCCTTTTAAGCTGGCCAAGTGGCAATAATCAGTACCATTAAAAATGTTCCAAGTCCAAACAGTATGTATGCTAATAAATTGACGATTGTACGTAAAAAACCATTTGAAATTTTATTGCGGCCTAAATAAATCAAACCTACAGATATAATCATAAAGCCGATACAATAAAAAGATACCCACATGACATCCAGTGCAGGCAAATGTGCTAACGGACCCATTTCAGTCAACCACCTTTCTTCAATGCTACGAGACAATCAACGTTAATTATACTATGCACTTCCGTAAAAAAGAAGGCGCTTTCCTAAAAGGAAAAATAGCATACTAGCAGGCACTAAATATGCTATTTTTTTGATATACAGGAAAATATTTATACAAATAATTTTAAAATAAAGTACTAGCAACAGCATAGTCTTCCGTGGAAATCATATCATATTTTTACTATAGGTGGTGAAAACGATTTAACAGTTATAGTGTATTATTGGATATTATTTCAAAAAAAGGCATCTCAAATACGTATTGAGATGCCTTTTTTGTGTCTATTTCATGACAAAATATAAAATTTTTTATTTCTTGTTGGTACGAGCAATTGATTTTAATGCATCATTTCATCGATTTCGCGCTTTTTCACACGCATCATTAAAGCATCCACTGCTACTTTTGGCTCTACGTCGTCAAATAAAACGCTATAAAGTTCTGTTGAAATCGGCATCGCCACATCGTATTTTTTAGCCAATTGATAGGCTGCTTTCGTTGTTCTTACACCTTCGACAACCATTCCCATTTGATCAAGTACTTCTTGCAGCTTCATGCCTTTTCCTAACAGATTCCCTGCTCGCCAATTTCGAGAGTGCACGCTTGTACACGTTACGATTAAATCACCCATGCCTGTCAGTCCCGCAAAGGTAAACGGATTGCCACCCATTTTGACACCTAGGCGAGTAATTTCAGCAAGCCCGCGAGTAATCAGTGCAGCTTTCGCATTATCCCCATAATTTAAACCATCGGTAATACCTGCAGCTAATGCGATAACATTTTTTAACGCCCCACCGATTTCCACGCCAATGACATCTTCATTCGTATAGACGCGGAAAAATTGATTCATAAACAAGTCTTGTACCTTCTCGGCAGCCTCAATATTAGCGCAGGCTGCTGTAATCGTAGTTGGGTGATGCAATACGACTTCCTCTGCATGGCTTGGCCCTGACAGTACGACAATATCCTCTACAAATGCTGTTGGCAAACTTTCAGCCAAAATTTCAGAAATACGCTTTAATGAATCGGGTTCGATTCCCTTTGACACATGAACAAATAACACTTTTCTATCTAATGTAGCCGTCATCTTTTCACAAGTTTCTCGAATAGCCTTTGTCGGCACGGCCACAACGATTGTATTGGAGTGGGCTACTGCCTCTGCCATATCGTGCGTAGCATGTAAATTTTGCGGTAATACCGTTTCCGGCAAATACTTTTTATTTGTATGGTGTGTATTAATTTCTTCTGCCTGATCGGCTCTATGCGTCCAAACAAGGGTATCATGTCCATTTTCTGCAAGTACCATTGCCAGTGCTGACCCCCATGAGCCTGCTCCTAGTACACAAACTCGTTCCATTGCTATTCCCCCTTTTATTTCCTCTTGACTATTTTTCGCAATGATCCTATATGTTGTCACGCGATTTAGCGTAGTCCTTTGAAAAAAGACGCCACCTGACAACAATTGTCAGGTTGGCGTACGAAATGTGTAATATTTAGATTAAGCACGTGCACGTGTAATTAAACGAATTGGCGTACCTTCAAAATCAAATGTTTCACGAATTCTATTTTCTAAAAATCGCTCATAAGAGAAGTGCATTAATTCCGTTTCGTTAACAAATACCACGAACGTTGGCGGTTGAATTGCTACTTGTGTTGCATAGTAAATACGTAAGCGACGACCTTTATCAGTTGGCGCTGGATTACGTGCAACCGCATCTTCAATTACTTCATTCAGAATAGATGATTGAATACGCATCGCATGGTTTTCACTTACGCGCTGGATAATCGGTAAAATTTGATGCACACGTTGTTTCGTATTGGCTGAAACGAAAATAATCGGTGCGTAGTCTAAAAATAAAAAGTGCTCACGAATTTGCTGTGTAAACAAATTCATTGTTTTATCGTCTTTTTCAATCGCATCCCATTTGTTCACGACGATAATTACGGCTTTTCCAGCTTCATGTGCATAGCCCGCAATTTTTTTATCTTGTTCTTGAATGCCTTCTTCAGCATTTAGAACAACTAATACAACGTCAGAGCGTTCAATCGCACGTAGCGCACGTAACACAGAATATTTTTCTGTCGTTTCGTACACTTTTCCTTTTTTACGCATGCCGGCAGTATCAATAATAACGTACTCTTGGCCATCGTATTTATAAGGCGTATCAATCGCATCTCGCGTTGTACCCGCAATGTTGCTGACAATAACACGTTCCTGACCTAAGAAGGCATTTACTAATGATGATTTCCCAACGTTTGGACGTCCAATTAATGAGAATTTGATTACGTCGTCTCCGTATTGATTTTCATCTTCTTGTGGGAAGTGCTTTGCACACTCATCCAATAAATCCCCTAAACCTAATCCGTGCGAACCTGAAATTGGCCAAGGCTCACCAAATCCAAGTGCATAGAAATCATAAATCATTTCACGCATATCTGGATTATCGATTTTGTTAACAGCTAAAACGACCGGCTTTTTTGTTTTGTATAAAATTTTCGCCACTTGTTCATCGGCTGCCGTTACCCCTTCACGACCATTTGTCATAAAAATAATAACGTCCGCTTCTTCAATGGCAATCTCTGCTTGTTGACGAATTTGTTCTAAAAACGGCTCGTCCCCAATTTCGATACCACCTGTATCAATAATATTAAAATCATGTGTTAACCACTCTGCCGAACTATAAATACGGTCACGTGTTACTCCCGGAATATCTTCTACAATCGAGACACGTTCTCCAACGATACGATTAAAAATCGTTGACTTACCTACGTTCGGACGACCTACGATGGCTACTACTGGTTTCGTCATCTGTACTTCATCCTTCCAACTTCTTGTCTTTCGCTATTATACACGAAAAATGCCATTATATCATAACATATCCATCGAGGTGAGTACTTTTTTTATAGTGCCAGGCACTCACACAATTCTCACACAATTTAATTGCTTGAAAAAGAACAGCGAGGATACAACTGTATCCTCGCCATTTCTGTTATTTAAAGTTTTTTAATTGGTCGCCAATAACATCACCAAGTGAGAAACCAGTGTTCTCTTCAGGCAGTTCATAGTCGATTACTTCTTCAGCCTCAGGATTTTCCAATAAGTCTTTAATACTTAATGCAAGACGCCCTTCATCCACGTTAACATCTAGCACTTTCACTTGCACCTCTTGCGCTTCTTTTAACGCTTCATGAGGTGTGTTAATATGCTTATGCGCAATTTGAGAAATATGCACTAAGCCTTCCACGCCAGGGAAAACTTCAACAAAAGCACCAAACGATGTAAGACGCTTTACTTTCCCAACAAGTACTGTGCCTTTCGCTGCACGTTCTTCAATATTGGACCAAGGTCCAGGAATCGTATCCTTAATCGATAATGAAATACGCTCATTTTCTGGATCTACCGACAGCACTTTAACCTTCACTTCTTGTCCTTCTGCTAAAACCTCACTGACATCACTTACATGCTCATGTGATACTTGTGAAATATGAACAAGGCCATCGATACCACCAAGGTCAATAAATGCACCGAATGAAGCAATGCGTTGCACCTTGCCGTCTAATACATCACCCGCTTTAATTTGATTAATCACTTGTTTCTTCTGAGAAGCTTTCTCAGATTCAACTACAGCTCGATGTGATAAAATTAAGCGATTTTTTTCTTTATCAAGCTCGACAATTTTAAAGTTCATTACTTTCCCTTTATAATCTTCAAAATCATCGACAAAATAATCTTCTACTAGGGATGCTGGAACGAACCCACGTACTCCTAAGTCTACAACAAGACCACCTTTAACAATATCCTTAACTTCCGCTTCGAAAACTTCCCCAGCAGCAAATTGTTGTTCTAGTGTATCCCATGCTTTTAAGGCATCTACTTTACGTTTTGATAATACATAGTTTCCTTCTTCAACTTTTGTAATCATCAATTCTAACTCATCCCCAACGGAGATGGCGTCAGACGCTTTTTCAATGTGCAGGCTCGATAATTCACTTATTGGTACGATACCGTCAAACGGTGCACCTGGAATAGAAACAGTTACCGCTTTTTCATCAACCTGCTCTGCAATACCTTTGACGATATCACCTTCGTTAAACGTTTGATCTGCATAGTTCATTTCTTCAGACATATGTAACCCTCCTTCGCATCTTCCCTTACTATTTTATTCGATATTGAAGACAAAGACAAAAATAAATCCTTTAAATTCTAAAAATGTCTGGAATTTTAGGATTTATACCATTTTTTCTTGCGCTAATTTTAAAATGGCTTGTGCTGCAGCATCAATTGATAGCGTCGTTGTATCTAAATAAATCGCATCCGCTGCCTGAATAAGTGGTGATGCTTCACGCTCACTATCCATTTTATCGCGCAAAGCAATTTCTTCTTGGAGCTTTTCAATTGAAGACGCTATGCCTCGTTTTTCATTGTCAATAAAACGGCGTCTTGCACGTTCTTCCACAGTTGCAGACATAAAGATTTTTAGTTCCGCATCTTTTAACACATGTGTCGCTATATCGCGTCCATCCATGACAACACCGCCATTTGCTGCAAGCTTTTGCTGCTGTGCTACGAGCAGTTCACGCACTTTGGCATGTGCTGCAACTTGTGACACCGATGATGTGACTTCGTTTGAACGAATGGCATCCGTTACATTTTCGCCGTCTAAAAAAACAAGCTGACCTTGAGGTGATGGCTTTAATTCAATTGTGCTAGCTGCTAGCATTTCTGCTAATTTTGCTTCATCATTTAAATGTATGTTTTGTTGCATTGCTTTATACGTAACTGCTCGATACATTGCACCCGTATCGATATACGTGAACCCAAGTGATTCTGCAACGATTTTGGCGATTGTACTTTTGCCAGCTCCTGCTGGTCCGTCAATTGCGATTTGAATGTTTTTGTTCATCTGTTTTCCCTACTTTCTTTCACACCATATTGTAACATACTAATAAAAAAAAGCCCTCTACAAGTATGAGGGCTTTTTGGAATTTAATCATCAAACGGATTTAATTCTTTTCGGCGATTGACTAGCTGTCGTTCAAAACAAAAACGTACGATATGTTGTTGATCAATATCATCCGTGTCCGTTAATTGAATGGTCGCAATCGTCTTATCATCCTTTTCAAATACTCGAACAACTGATGCATCAGTAACGACATAATTAACATCGCCATTGGCAAATGGCAAGACGATTGTTAATTTAATGTCATCGCCATCTTTAAAGGCTACATCCCCTTTGACAATCAAAGCGAGTCCACCTGCACTTATATCGGTTGTGACTAACTGATACTTATACTCTTTAAATTGCACCGCCACATCGACAGGTGTCTCGACACGCACATATTCACGTCGTTGAATTTTAATAAACTCATCCGGTTGTGGGCAGTGCAACATAATCATCGGGATATTGCCCGCTTTGCGTCCAATCACTTCCGTACTAAATGCATAGGAATTTTTATCTTCTGTTCGAAATGTTGCCCTAAATTCAGAACCATCTATTAAGAATGCTGTTTTCTTCGTCGTTACATTGATTGGATAGTCAATATAAAGAATTTGATCTTTTTGTTCAACTACTTTACAGCGAAATTTTTCAATACGATCTGTATAAGTAGGTTCAAGTTGTAATAGTGTACCAATTTTTATTTCCATGAGCATCTCCCCGAACAATATATATGCCTCTATTATCGCATGGGATGGAAATTTTGGCTATATGAACTGGAAGCTTTTTCTGAGCTCAGGTTAAATATTCTACTTTTAATACATTGTGATTTTCTGCATCAATTACGATGCGGAATGTTTCTTGGGCCTGTGCATCTCGCACTGCAATGACCTCATAGCAAAGACGTTGCTCGAATTGACCATTATCCGTATAAATATTTTTCACTTCTTCAACACGCACATCGTCATCAAAGAACGTTTTCCAATCAATTGGTTTGGCCACTTGTGGTTTAATCGATTCTTCCTGTATATATTCCATTGCATTGGCACCAAGTAACTCACCATTATCCTTGGCAATTTTCAATTGAACGCCATCTGCATAAATTAAAGCATTATCGCCAGGGTGAACGCGTGCAAATGTAACATGCCACGCTAAATGATTTTCTCGCGCTTCCACAAATGCCACGTCTTTCATTTCTAAGCGTTGTAAATGTTCTTGTGCTTTTTTAATGATTTCGTCTTGTGAAAGCTTTGCCTCGTCAACAGGACGTTCCACTAAATAGGAAAGTAAATGTCCTCCCTTTTCCGTTAAGTCGACATACCCTAAACGGATACCTTGGTGGAACTGTATGTGATAAAACGGATACGGTGCTGTTTCACTACTTTTGGTCACAGTAAAAGTCGCATCTTTAATAAGGGGGAATAAATATTTTACTTTTTCCAATGCTTCTTTTTCCGTAATAACGGAATCTTGTAAAGCTTTTAATTCTAATTTCTTCTGCCAATCCGATTCGCTTAAAGTCAGCGGGAAATCACTTTCACCATAATCCTTTAAGGTCTTTTGAATATTATCAAATGATGTATTCGGATTTTTATTGTCTACTTGACGCATCCAAACATCCATATTGCCATCTTGCTTATAGTAATCAACAGTGGCTGTTGCCCATTCGTCTGATAAAGCTTGTAAATTCGTAGAGATTTGTGGCATCTTTTTGCGCCAAGCTTCATAATCCCCAGATTTCGCCGTTTTTTTCGCTTCATCACCCAATCTTCCTAAATACCCTAACCACTGATTGGAAAGTTCTTGTCCAATCGGAATATTGGCCATCGATGAACGCACTTCTGAGCTTAAGCGCCAAATGGAATCTAACTCACTGTGGATTGCTTGCTCATCCTTAAATAATAAGGACTGAGAAACGGCTCTTTGTAAGTATGATAATTTTTCAGAGGCATCCGTTAATTTTTCGGTATACTGCGCATGGACAGTACGTTGTAAACTTTCTTTATCTCCATGTAAATCAATGCTATAGGCTCCTAAACCAATTACGGCTATCGTTAAAATGACGAGCATTGTTCTCATTTATTGACCTCCTTTCTTAAGAGCAGAAAATATGCTCACCTATTTGTTTTATTTGAGGACGAGACCAAATCCACTTACTAGTTGCAGTTTTAGGGTTAAAATAATAGAGTGCATTCTCAGATGGATCCCAGCCATTCATCGCATCTATAACGGCTTCCTTTGCACGTTGATTTGGCTCCAACCAAATTTGTCCATCTGCCACTGCAGTAAATGCTAAAGGTTGGAATATAATTCCTGAAATTGTATTAGGGAAATCAGGGCTTTCTAAGCGATTTAAAATAACCGCTGCTACAGCTACTTGCCCCTCATACGGTTCTCCCCTTGCTTCTCCATAAACCGCATTGGCCATTAATTGTAAATCGCGTTCTGTATACTTTGGTGGGATTTGTGTATTCGTGCCGTTACTATTACTACTTCCACTACTGTCATTATTGTTGGCTGTACCGCCTCCTGTAGTGCCACCATTTTTCACTTGTTGGTCAAGCGGGATACCACCATAATAGGTAAATTGATTGCCTGCCTTTAATTGAGCTTTCACCCAAGCTTCATCATAATCTGAGTATCCTGCTAATGCTTTTTTTGTCTTTGTACCAGCGATTCCATCTACCGGTAGTCCATATTTTTCTTGGAAATTTCGTAATGCCCAATACGTGTTGTAGCCGAATTTCCCGTCAATTTTACTTTTATAAAATCCTAAGTATTGTAGTCTAGCCTGTAACTCAATCACATCATCTCCATAAGCGCCACGGGTAATTTGTTGGTCGCTAAATGCTGTTGCGTTATTTTGTGGAATTGAGACTATACTAATCGCAATTAGGAAAGCAAAAAGCATGCTTAATAAACGCACAATCATCACTCCTTTTTTTATAGCTTGAAACAAAGAGCATATTTTATACATTGATAAAATAGAAAAAAACGTAGAAATCTTTTTTAGATTTCTACGCTTTTATATTTTTTTATGCATATGCAAATGTTGGACAAGATGATAGTGCGCAAGCTTTACTTTACGCAAGCCGAACCACCATAGAAATAGCATAAACGGTATCATTAAATATACCCAATGCCCTTTAAATGATAATATTGTATTGTATAAAATGTGTAATACAACCGGTGCACAAAATGCCATGGCAATCATTTCTTTCGTCTTTGCATGCTTTGAAAATTTAGCACGCCCATAATAATAACCCATTACTACACCAAAAAGCGCGTGACTGGAAACGGGTAATAATGCTCGCATAAAGGCTGTATTCAAACCGAAAGAAAATAAGTATAAGACATTTTCAATTGTGGCAAATCCTAATGATATACTTGCACCGTACAATATGCCATCATAAGGGTCATCAAATTCCACGTGATTGTAAAGAGCTATTAACAGAACAAACCATTTAAAAAACTCTTCTATAACACTTGAAAATAGGACATCTTGCATATAAAGATATCGAAAAACCCCTTCCTCTGTTAATACATATTGTAAAAACAAAATAGGGAATGTTAAAAAAGCGCCATATAAAAACGTTTGAAGTAAAGTTTTTCTTGGCTCCGTTGCCATTTGATTGCGCAGATAGAAGTAACTAAAAAGCGCTAGACCGGGAGCAATGGCAGCTGATAAAAGGATGATCATGTTGCCGGCTCCTTTCAACAATAGACTACTATCATTATACCATGTAATGACAAAAAAACTTTTTAAAAGGAGATTTATTTTTATGAGAAAAACAATTTTATTAATTCATACAGGTGGCACAATATCAATGGCAATGAGTGATGAAGGTGCGGTTATGCCAAACAAAGAAAATCCCCTTATAAAAGAGAGTAAAAAACTTGATTCGCTTGCAGTGATTAAAGAAGTGGAGGCATTTAACCTGCCTTCGCCACATATTACGCCGAACGAAATGCTTCATTTACGTAATTTAATTATAGAAAAAACTGCAAGCGAACATTTTGATGGTGTAGTCATTACACACGGCACCGATACGCTAGAAGAAACGGCCTATTTTTTAGAGTTAACAACAAATTTATCGATTCCGATTGTTCTAACAGGTGCGATGCGTTCCTCTAATGAGCTCGGTGCAGATGGCGTCTACAATCTAGTGGAGGCAGTGCGCGTAGCTGTTGATGATGAAGCACGGGACAAAGGTGTGCTAGTTGTCATGAACGACGAGGTGCATCTCGCTGTCAACACGACAAAGACGAGCACGAGTTCAGTTAATACATTCCAATCGCCACAATATGGGCCCATCGGACTTATTACAAAATCGCGTATTTTGTTTCACCACGCCCCGCTTCGCCGCCAATATGTAGATGTACAGGGCTTAGAGAAACGAGTAGCGATGTTGAAAGTATATGCAGGGATGGAAGTAGATTTACTCGATGTTGTTCTAGCTTGTCAATATGACGGCGTCGTACTTGAAGGGCTCGGACAAGGGAATGTACCACCAACCGTTGTCAAAGGCATTGAAAGTTTATTAGAACGAGGCATACCCGTTGTGCTAGTTTCTCGCTGCTTTAACGGTATCGCAGAAGGCGTATATGGTTACGTTGGCGGAGGAAAAATGCTAGAAGATTTAGGTGCTATTTTTGCAACAGGCATCAATGGTCAAAAAGCGCGATTAAAATTACTAATCGGTTTAAACACAGTAGGAAATCCATTGGACTTAAAGGAATTTTTCTTGTAAGAATTTTAATGCCCCTGCTTGTTAGACAGAATCTAACAAACAGGGGCGTATTGAACATAGTAACGTGAATCGCCAATAAAACATCTCTTAGCGCCACTAAATGAGCTTAAATCGCCACCAAAACATCTCTTAGCGCCACCAAAACCGCTCAAATCGCCAGTAAAGTAACAGCGCAGAAAATATATTGCCATTTAATCATCTACAGTATCCATATAGTATGTTAACAAATCATGTAGACGACTGAACGCTTTATCAAAGTCAGGTTGAATGACCGAAAACTGGATAAAATTTCGTTTACGTAAATAGTCACTATCGCCATGGACATATAAACCGTTTAATTTTAAATCGGTCGATATATTAGTAAGACGTCTTGGACATTGGATGGTGACAATCATTGGATAAGCTGTCGTTTGTAAACGATTGTGCATAACGGGTAGCTGTAATAGCGCATCGAAGCGTTGCTGAAGCAGGCTATAGCGAGCTGGGTAGGCTTGTAAAGCATGTGCCACATTTCCTATCAATGCTGCTGGTAAAGTATAAGGAATTTCACCTTGCTGATAATTCGCTAAATCTAAATAGGCAGGTAAAGTAGCGGAATGCTCCACAAGCTGTTGCGAAAATACAAAGGCCAATCCGCTAAGTGCCCCGACTGCTTTCCCACTGACAGCTGTCGCTAAGTAACAATCGGCTATTGAAAACGGCATTGCTCCAAAAGAGCTAATACAATCTACGCAAAGCTTAATGTTATAACGCTTAGCCAACTGTGCTATACCTTCTAAATCATTACATGTACCTGTTGACGTTTCCCCGTGCACCATTACTAGCCACTTGTAAGAGCCTGTTTGTAATAGCGCCTCCACTGATTGCAAGTCTAATGCGCTTCCCCACTGTTGCTTGACAAGATCAAAAGCCAATGACCAGCGCTCTGCCTGCTTGTGTAGCCGTTCTCCAAATTCGCCATTCGTTAAAATCAGTCCATGCCCTGCTTGCTGTGCCTTAAGTTGTCCGAGCATCACCTCATTTGCCAATGTCCCAGTGCCTACAAATGTAGCCATATGCTTTGCATTCGATAATGCTAAAAGCTTGCTGCGCATCTGGTCATATAACGATTGGAATGCTTGAGAGCGGTGCGACATATCAGAATACAAAATAGCTCCTTGTTGTTTTACTGGCCCTGGGTAAAATGTAAAACTGTCATGTGCCAGTTTTTGTTGCAAAGATTGTTCAAATTGTTGTCTTGTTAGTACCATTGGCAAAAACATCGCTTCCGCGGTTCCGACTGCTGGTGCAAATTGCTGAAAGCCCATTTGCTTATACAACTTTTCCTCACGTGTAGTACCTGAAATGACAGCGGCAGAGTAACCTTTTTCATATGCAAAAGCATTTAACGCCTGTGTTAACCTTAATAGAACACGACCTGTTCGATACGGTTTTTTCACAGCAAGCAAGCGAATTTCACAAAGCTTTGTACAGCTTTCCTTTGGCAAGTATTGCTCCACTTCGCCAATTTTTTCATCAATGGAAAACGGTCGCTGATCTCGAAAAGCTAACATGCCGATAAGCTCCGTTTCTTTATAAACAACTAAATACGTATTTTCTTGATGAAAACGATCTACTTTTCTTTTCAGATCATTTGGTTCATGTTGCGGGATTTCTTCTACAAACGTTTCATAATTTAGCTGCGCAATGGCATCAAATTCGTCTTTTGTCTGTGCAATTTTACACCAGTACATATTTTTACTTCCTCCTACTTAAAGACTCCTTTATATTGGATGTATGCTTTATTAGCATACAAATGATGACAATTAACATTGGTATGTATAGCAGAAACTGTTCTGATCGTATCATGGCTAAAATGTAAAACATAAAGCCACCGAGCATACCCAGTGTCAAACTTCTTGTCATAAGAAGGACGATGGCTGTACCGACTATCATCATGGAAAATAAAGCAGGCGATAACGTAAGTCCTACGCCAATAAACGTTGCCACACCTTTCCCACCACGAAATTTCAGCCATATGGGATACATATGTCCGAGAATGGCACAACAGCCACCGACAATGATTGCCCATTGTTCCATATGCCAAAAACTTCCTAATAATACAACGAGAACACCTTTTAAGGAATCCCCTAAAAACGTCCACATAAACGCAGCCTTACCTATGACACTGCCTGCATTGCGGGCACCTAAGTTTTTACTTCGTTCCTGCTGTAAATTAACACCATATACTTTTCCAACGAAAAAAGCCGTCAAAAAGTTTCCAATACAGTAACTAACGAGCCAATACAACCAAGTCATGTTCCCCCACCTTTTCAAAGCGATTATTGTAAAAGAAGCTGTATAAGCAATCACGCCTATACAGCTTCTTGTCGTTATATTCTTTGTGCGATGGCTTGTGCAATACACTCACCATGGAAGCGTCCATTTTCAATAAAAATTTCATTGGCATTGTTTCCAGCTGCGATAACGCCAGCAATAAATAGCCCCGCTACATTCGTTTCCATTGTTTCAGGATGACAATATGGTCGACCTGATTCGTCGTCAATTGTCACACCCATCGCTCGAATAAATGAATGATCTGGATGATAGCCCGTCATAGCAAAAACAAAGTCATTTTTTATTACTTCTTCGCGACCGTCAATATTCACTACTACTTCATGCTCTCGAATTTCCTTTACAGTTGTTTTAAAATGCATTGTGACTTCTCCGTTTCGCACAAGCCCGTCAAATTCAGGTAACACCCATGGCTTAACACTTGGAGAATATTCACTACCTCGATAAACAACTGTGACACGTGCGCCAGCCTTGTTTAACTCTAACGCTGCATCGACGGCTGAATTTTTCCCACCGATCACAAGGACATCCGTATCAAAAAATTCATGCCCTTCTTTAAAGTAATGGTACACTTTCGGTAATGACTCACCCGGGATATCCATATAGTTGGGATGATCATAATAGCCTGTTGCAATGACTACATAGGGCGTTTCATAAACATCTTTATCTGTCGTTACCGTAAATTTTTCGCCATTTTTCCTAACACTACCGACTTTTTCAAAACGATTTACTTGAATATCTTTCAAGCGCACCACTTCACGATAATAAACAAGTGCTTGATTGCGCTTTGGTTTGCGCCCCTCAATAATGAATGGCACATCACCAATCGCTAAACGCTCACTCGTACTAAAAAAAGTTTGATGTGTCGGGTAATTGTAAATGGCATTAACGATATTCCCTTTTTCAATAACGATTGGTCGTAAACCAATATTTTGTAATGATATTGCTGCGGCTAAACCACATGGGCCTCCTCCAACAATAATTGCATCAACTTGCTGCATTGTTTGACACTCCTATCAATTCACATCCGCGCATTTAACACAGATGCTACGCTTTCCATGCAAACTATACTTCCAATGGATAGCTCAGTTGCATTTTAAAAAACTTTCGTTTCCATTATACGCCTTCTAAACATTTTTGGTTGTTTATTTACCCGAAATTTCAATGTCAATAATATGGCATTCAGGTTTTGCGCCTAAACGCAATGGCAATAATGTTGTGCCATAGCCGTTACTGACAAGTGTCATTACACCATCGCGTTCACGATAAGAACCGAGCGGATGAACACCGTATGGACCTACTCTTATTTGACCACCGTGCAAATGGCCGCCAATCATTAAATCCGCTCTAAATTTTGCACGAACGCGCGCAAACACACCGGGATTATGTGAAATAAAAATGACAAAATCTTCCTCGGCTACTTTTTCAAAAGCCGCATCAAAGCTATATTTCATCGTCGACGTATCTTCAATCGCATTTAGCCAAATACGATTCTTTTGTGGCAACAGGACGGCATCATTCGCGATGATTGTAACCCCATGTTGTTGTAAAATATCGCGAAGTCTCTCCTCTCCTACTTCTCTATCATTATTTCCCCAGACAAAATAAGTAGGACCTAGCGGCGTTAATAAATCAAGATTGTCATGAATCCGTTGGATCGGGGTGCGCCCATCTGCAAAATCGCCACCGATAATAACCGCATCAAATGTGCCTGTTAATTTTGCAATCATTTGGCGATTGATTTTTCGTAAATGCGTATCTGAAATAAAAAATAGTCGAATCTGTTCTTGCTCACCTTTCAGTGCTAATTGATGATGCCTCACATTATTTTCGTGTGCAACCTTCCACATATAGAGTAGGAAGGCGATAACTATTAATAATAATAGTCCAATATATAGCATACCCTCACTTCTCCTTACGACAGCAAAAAGGCGATTCATTTTGCTATAGAATCGCCTTTTCACTCATCAGACGTTTGCCTCAACCTTACTTTGGTGTTGACGTTTGTCCTATATTTTATACTAGAAAAACAGCATTGCCAAAGAATGACACCATTTTTTCTATGGTAGTTTAATGACTTGCCCAACAAATACCGTATCATTCGGCATGCCATTGGCCGCTCGAATTTTTGCTAACGTTGCTTCACTACCATCACCGTAGTACTTTAATGCAATACGATATAAATTTTCATTTGATTTGACTGTATGTGTTTTGGCATTAGCGGCGTTTTGCTTCGCTTGTTCAGCTTTGCGTGCTTCTTCAGCCTTTTTAGCTTCTTCTGCTTTTTTCGCTGCCTCTGCCTGTTGCTGAGCTACTTTCGCTTCTTGCGCTTTTTTCGCCTCTTCAGCCTTCTTCGCTTCTTCAGCAGCCTTTTGTTGAGCTGCTAACTTTTCAGCATCTTTTTGTGCCTGTTCTTTCGCTTGTTCATTTGCTTTTTCATCTTTGTCTTTGTCAGATGATGTGGATGCTTCCGCTTTACTGCCAGTCTTATCAAATTCTACAACAGAATTTTTCATTGTATCCTTTTCAGCTTCTTCAATCGTTTTACCAGGATCATAGAATTGCACAAAATAAATTAATATCGTTAATGGAATTAAGATAAAGGTAACAAAAAGAATCGTCATTAAAGGAAATTTACGCTGTTTTGACTTTTTCGGTTTTTTGTTATTGCTTCCATTTTTATTCATTCTAGAAACTCTAGATAGATTTAGCTGTTCTTGTTGTTCTTCTTCAAATGACTGACGATGTTCTTCGATTTTATCACGATAGTCTTCTTTACTCATTCGACTTTCCTCCAACCTTGCTACGCATTCTTCTATCATTCTATTATGACGAATTTTGCGAAAAAAGTAAATGACCGTAAGTTTTCGTCTAATCGCTTCGTAAAAGCTGGTTTAATCGACTTTGCCATGCAACCATTTCTACCTTTTTCACTTCTTGAGCGCGTACTATATTGATTTCATCATAATCGATTCCACAATTTTCACAACAGTTTTCAGGTTTTTTCTGCAATTTTTGCCCAAAATACCCGACAAGCTGTTCGCGAATACAGCCTTTGGTCTGAGTAATTTTTAACATTTCATCAACTGCTTGATATTTTTCAAGTGCAAAATAATTAAGACGCGCTTTTACTTGTTCTATAGACTCTTGATGGTACCAGTAATCCAGCACTCGAAAGGCCGTTTCACTTAGCTCACCATTTTTTAACATTTGCACAGGCTCCACATGCTGCAATAGAAGCTCTTGATAGCGATCGACATGACTTACTGACGGCAAATCCCCTGTTACAACAAATTTCGCAGACTCCTCGTCACCATCACTATAAAGTAAGATCGCTAGCGCTGGCTCGCCATCACGACCGGCGCGGCCAATTTCTTGCATATAATTGGCGACATTGGCTGGCATTGTTTCATGAATGACTTGGCGGATATTGGCTTTATTGATGCCCATACCAAAAGCATTGGTTGCCACTATCCAATCTAACTCTCCATCAATGAATTGCTGCTGAATAAATTGACGATCATCTGCACTATAACCAGCATGATAAGCGGCAGCTCGTATACCCGCTTGGATAAAGGTTTCACCATATTGCTCTGCACGCTTGCGAGATGACATATATAAAATACCCGGTCCAGCTGTTTTTTTCACATGGTCTACGATCCATCTTGCTTTATCTGCCCGATCCTCGAATACGACACGCCCAAGGTGAATATTAGGACGATCGACATTATACATAAATTCAAATGGTGCGTTCAGCGAAAGCGTCGCATGAATATCCTTAACAACTTTTTGCGTTGCAGTAGCTGACAACGCTAAGACGGGTGGACGATTGTTTTGCAAAAACCAGTCGCCTATACGCAAATAATCTGGACGGAAATCGAATCCCCACTGCGAAATACAATGTGCTTCATCCACCACAATTAGACCAAGTGCCATGTTCGCCAGCTTTTCCTGCACCTGTTGTTGCAACAGCATTTCGGGTGACGTAAAAATAAAACGATATTGTTCGAGATAATGGAGTGCATAACGTTTTTCATATGCTGTTAAAAATGAGTTTAATGCTACGACTCTTTTTTCCCCTAGTCGTTTTAGTTGTTCTACCTGATCTTGCATTAAAGAAAGTAATGGCGACACGATCAAGACGGGCTTTTGCAAGATATAGGCTGGCAATTGATAGCACAGCGATTTACCCATACCTGTTGGCAGTAATGCAATGACATCTTGCCCTTTAAGAACGGCTTCAATTACCTCTTTTTGACCTGGTCGAAATGTTGTATAGCCAAAATGCTTGGCTAATGTTTGCTCTAGTTCCATCTAAACTTCTCCTTTCGCGAGGACAAGTCTGAGCTGGAAATAACTTAATTCATTTACCACATCATGCAATGCCTTTAATTTTTTCGTTTGGTATTGCTTGGATGCCTGCCAAACTTTTTCCGCTTCTTCATATGAGACGAATGGACCAATCGAAAAGTTCGGTTCATTCATCGCTAATTCAACTAAATGGTCTTCAATCGTACTTTGTTTCAATTTTCTTATTTGCACAATTTGCTCAACAGAATAGCCTTGTTCATATAAATAGGCAGTTTGCTGGGCAGAATCGGTCAGCAAAGCTTTTACACGAAGTTCAGTAGCTATTTTGCTAAGTAACGGATAGTCCTCTGTTGCATGTACTTCATTCAATAGTGTATGTAGCAATTCAATAAATGCTAATTGACTATCTAGCACCGTTTCCTTGCGTTCACTAGAAAGCTGCTGCCATGTCCAACCTGGTAAACTATGGCCACTCAAACGATATAGGAAGAGTTGTTTATTGGCATCTGTTACTGGTAAAGCAGTTAATACACGCAGACATTCATCATATAATTGTTGTTGCAATTGCCCTGTCTGATACTGCTGATCTTGTAAAAAAGCACGTACCCATGACTGAACTTGTACATCTTTACTAATCGGTGAAAATGAGCGAATTCCCTCTTTATGATATGACAAACTTTGAACGATTAAAGACAGTCGAGCGAAAAAGATATGCTCGTTTCCGCGATAATGCCAGCCATCAAATAAAAAAGTAGCTGTTTGCTCTGCTCGTTGCAAACCTAGCTTTTTCATGGAATAGTGACCTGATTCCTGCATATTTAACCAACTATATTGCAAAAAGGTAGATACCGCATCGTCAAATGTCGCGCGTGGCAGTTTTGGCAGTAATCCAAAATAGTTATGTAACTGAAATAGTCCAACATCTTGAATTGTCTGGCCTGAACGCTTGCCTCTAAGGATATGATAGGCTGCTGAAACAGTTCGTTCATTATTTAGTTTTTGAAAGATTTGCAATAAAATTTGATAAAACATTGAAGCAAATTCCTCCAATTTAATAGTATTAGGTTGAAATGTCAGTTAAACATCTTTAAAATGAGTATGAAGCTTTGTAGGACCATCGTAAAAGGAGAGAAAGAAATGGCTAAATACACAATTGTTGATAAAGATACATGCATCGCTTGTGGCGCATGCGGAGCCGCAGCACCCGATATTTATGATTATGATGATGAAGGCATTGCCTTCGTTATTTTAGATGATAACATGGGAACTGCTGAAGTTCCAGAAGATCTACTAGAAGACATGCAAGACGCTTTTGAAGGTTGCCCAACTGATTCAATCAAAGTGGCTGAAGAACCTTTTGATGGCGATTCTTTAAAATTTGAATAGTAACATACCATTACTACATAAAGGCATCCTTCATTAGGATGCCTTTTTGCATGCGATTGGTAGCTACAAAATGGTATGCTCTTTTCATCTTATTATTGCAAGCACAATTTATCTATGATAAGATTTTAGTAGTTGGTACTAATAACAGATATTATTTCGTAAAGGGGTACTTATAAAAATGATGGATAATTTATTACAATTAAAAGATAAAAACATTGTCGTAATGGGTGTTGCAAACGACCGCAGTATTGCTTGGGGGATTGCTAAACGTTTATTTGATGTAGGCGCTAATGTCATTTTCACCTATCGCCAAGAGCGTTCATTAAAAAAATTACAAAAGCAACTTGAAAACTATGGCCAAGCGGATGCACTTGTTGTCCAATGCGATGTTAACAGTGATGAAAGCACAAAAGCTGCTTTTGATACTATTGGAGCAAAAGTTGGCGTTATCCACGGTATCGTACACTCAGTAGCATTTGCCAATGCTGAAGATTTACACAATCGCTTTTTAGAAACAACGCGTGATGGTTATGCGTTTGCGCAAGATACGAGCGCTTATTCTTTAATTTCAACTGCCAAAGCAGCACATCCATACATGACAGAAGGCGGCTCTATTGTCACAATGAGTTACTTAGGGGCAGAACGTGTACTTGATGGCTACAACGTAATGGGGGTTGCCAAAGCTGCATTAGAAGCTTCAATGCGCTACCTTGCTGCTGATATTGGTCAAGACAATATCCGTGTCAATGCTATTTCTGCTGGTGCTATTCGTACACTAGCAGCGAAAGGTGTTCCTTCATTTAATACGATTTTACACAAAATCGAAGAAACAGCACCATTAAAACGTAATGTGCAACAAGATGAAGTTGCCGATATGACTATCGTTATGCTATCTCACCTATCACGTGGTGTAACAGGCGAAACAATTTACATTGACGCCGGCTACAACATTATGGGTTAATAGTTTAAAAGAGAGAAAGTGTTAGATTGACTACCATCAATCTAACACTTTTTTTTATTATAGTGGTACTTCCCGCTGACACACCGTAAGCCACGACCCTCTGCTTGCGCGCGCCGATTCCCTCGTCTACGTTTTGTGCGTTGTGAGTAGGAATCGACCTTTTGTATTAATCTTTTTGAATGGGATATCCTTCTCTACACTCAAACACCGATTTTCCGCATAGCCCCCATCAGCTTATCTATTTTGACATCTAGATTTGTGTCAGTAAATCGGTTAAAGTGAAAGTCATTGACAATTTCCCCATCACACATAAATAATACGCGATCTGTTCTAGCTGCAATCTTCGGATCATGCGTAACAAGTAGCACCGCTGTTCCTTGTGCATTAATATCAGCGATAATATCCATAATATCTTGGGCTGATTTAGAGTTAAGTGCACCAGTCGGCTCATCACCAAAAAGTATTGGCGGATTGCTTATCAGTGCACGACAAATGCCTGCCCGTTGCAGCTGTCCACCTGAAACTTGCGTGATATCTCGCCTTTCCAGTTCACTAATACCAACCTTTTTCATCAGTGCGCGCGCCTTTTTCTTTATATTGTCCACGCTTGTTCTGTTATTTCGCATCGAAGGAAGAATGATATTATCCAATATATTTAAATTTTTCAGCAAAGTTGGTTGTTGAAAAATAAATCCCATCTTTGTTCGCCGTAATTCTGCAAGTGCTTGTTCACTCAGTGCGGATAGGTCCATTCCATCAAAAGACACTGTGCCAGCATCTATACTATCCATTCCACTTAGTGCATACATAAGGGTCGATTTCCCTGAACCTGATGGACCCATAATTGCAACGAATTCCCCCTCGTTAATTTCCACTGACACATCTTTCAATACTGTGTGCTTTTCCTGACCTTCACCGAAAGCTTTACAAATATGGTCTCCGATAATTATTTTCTTCATAAGCTACTCCTTTATATTGTCGGATATTTTTATTTTCCCGGCACCCGAAGTACTAAGTATTGTTGCTAGCAGCACCGTGCATGCCAGTAGTAGCGGACAAAGCAAGTACGCCGCCATCGGATTTACCGAAAATGTAAACGACGAAGCGCCAAAAGATGAAATAACCGCCCCTGCCAGTAATCCACCAAGTGTGTTCGCGAGAAGTGTACCAATCACAATGCCGATGATTAAAACGAATAAAGAGCGCGCGGCATACTGAACCGTAATATCCGCATTTGTAAATCCTAATGCTTTCATCACAGCAATAGCATATCTATCTTTTGCAACTAACATTTGCATAAACAACATCGTTACCAATACAGCGATAAACAGTGCAACAGCAATGGCGGTACGGGAAGCCTTGCCCACGGCATCTATTGTTGAGCCAAATGTTTGGATAACATAATCGTGAATGGCTGAAACTTTGGCATAGGGAAAATCACTCGCATACGCTGCCATTCTATCTTTTATCAATGCTTTATCGGAAAATTCCAGGCAAAACACGCTCCACATAATAGTTGCAGAATGGTCGGTAAACATAGCCTTTGCGGTTTTTCCGCCGTTTGTAATATCCGAATAGATGCCGCTAATCTTAAAATTCCGCTCCTTCCCTGCCATAATCAGTGTCATGCTATCGCCTATTTTTTTATTTAGCTCATCGGCATTTAACGCTGATAGCGCTATTTCATGTTGTGCAGTGGGCGCTCGACCAGTTGAATATTCTATTGGAAATATCGAATGGTCACCCAGTTCAATTTTTATATTTTGCTCTGTGCCATCTTCCATTTTCGCTTTAAATGTTTTCGTCGTAAGAACGGTATACTTTGCAATGCTGCTGTCATGGTGTATGGCATCTAAAATCTGTTCCGTTTTATTTGCTATATTTTCGGTCTGCTGCACGTCAATACGCAAATCATAATTGCCAATGCCCATATACTTGATGAAGTTATTGGAGGAAATCGTGTTGTAAAGGTTAAGTGGTACAATGATAATAAACGCCGCCGTAACTAGTACCGTTAGCATAGTGGCGTAAAGTTTTTTTCTTGCTAATACATCTTTAATACCTAGATAAATATTCGTATGAAACAAACGGTTACTGCTCAAGCGAAACTTCTTTGTCTTACTCTTTTGTTCCTGGGCTGTACCAAAGCGAATGGCTTCAGCAGCGGAAATTTTTCGGAAGCGTTTCAACACACCGTTTACATACGTCAGCATGACTAAAAATACGAATACAATGCCGAAAATTCCGAACAGCAATGCAAGAAAAGAATCCCCGCTTTCCCCCATATAAAGTCTTATATTTTCAAGAAGCAGCCCTTTCAACAATAAGGAAAATATAAAACCGATCATACTACCTATCGCGGCAATGGCTGCGTATTTTGCAAGATATATTTTCTTTATATCTGCAACAGGTAAGCCGATTGCCTTCATAACGCCAATTTCTCGATAGTCTTCTTCGATTTTTGCAAGCAGTGTAAAACGTATACACATAAAGGCAATGACAACAACTAAAAGACTAACAACCAGTATAATGGCAATCATCAAACCATCAGTCAGCGCATTGAGCATTTTAAACAGTGGATACGTAATCGTTGGCCCATTTGCTTCAAGTCCTGCCGTCGCATAAGCCGTTTCAAATGCGCTAAGCGACGATAAATCTTTTAATCTGAATTCAATTAAATATTCCATCCGTCCTGTGCTTTGAATTGCTGCGTAATCATTTTTACTAATAAGAAATCGCTTTGATGAAGACAGCATGGAATTCATTTGTGAATCTCGTAAAAACCCTGCAACAGTGAAGTTTTTTCCACTGATCGTTGCTTTGTCACCGACTTTAATATCGTTTTCCTTCATATAACGTAAAGGAACATAAAGCTCGCCATCTACAGCATGGATAATATTGCCGTCAAGATCTAAAAGATAATCGAATTTTTCACTTTGAATACTAAAGCCATTATCTTGCACATTACTGACAAATGAACGATTATTTATCGTTATTTGTGCACCGTCAATATTAAGAAACTCAAGCACTTGATAATCTTCGACATTCCCATTTTGGGTAGCAAAATCTCTCAGTCTTGTCGTATCAATATCCCCTATATGCATCTGCATAAAATGAGGCGTTTTCGCCTGTTTCATAAGTGTGTCTAGCGCGCTAGAAAGATTGACAACGAGTATAGCTGATAGCGCTACAAGCATCGCCGCTACCGCCACAAATATCATTGTTGTCAGCGAAATCAGTTTGCTTTTGGCAATATCATTACGAATCATTTTGTAATACATATGTCACCTCTATGATTAAGCATTTAATTTTGTACAACAATTCTCTTCCATTACTTTTTCCAATACATGCTAATAGAAGCTTGTTTCGCAGCATGCTGACTTAAGAAACAGGCGTTCTCTGACACCAATACCTAAACTTGAATATTCCTATTCATGCGCAAACATCCTCATCATATGCTGAAGACTTCCACGTTCAACACCTAACAATCGTTCGACATTAAAAATTAAAGCTTGCACTCGACTTGCAAACTGTTCATTCGTTAAACTGACCATTGCATCATCAAAAACCGTATTGGTATAGGCAACAATCATTTCCATACATTCATACGGATACGGTGTATGAAATAATTGTTGCTCAATACCTTCACAAATAATTTCCGATAGTATTGGTGGCACCTCGTTGACGATAACTTTTTGTATTTTCTGGTGCATAAGAGCGTTTTGTGGCTTATGCATATGCTCTATTACTTCTTTACCGCTATCATTACTAATATTCAATGCCATGACCACACCGATAATACGTTCGTAGACCGCTCTATTCTTATCATTGGCGATTTCCTTAGCCGCGCTTAAAATTCGCTCCGTATAACGTTCAATTAAGGCGTCCATAATATCCTCTTTCGATTTAAAATGATAATAGAGTGTCCCTCGTGCAATCCCAACTTTTTGAAGAATATCATTTGTACTCGTACCATCAAAACCTTGTTGACCGAAAAGCTCATCAGCTGCATCCAGTATTTCGTTTCGACGTTCTTCCGCTTCTTTTCTCATGTGGACCTCCTTACTGACCGACTGTCTGTCTGTATATAAACAGTTTATGGTATCTTATTCCATTTTGTCAATATATAGTGATAAAGAAAAAGTGTTAGATGCACTAAGTCAATCTAACACTTTTTCTTTATTGAAAGCAGGAGTCACTACGTGCGCTTAAATCTGCACTATCCTCCTAATGACTGGTCATTAACCGTTGTTTAGCAATGATGCCCTTTAACACAAAAGTTAGCACACAAGCTGTGACTAGAAAGACCGTAATCATAGCAATCACGCCTATCCAGCCAAAGTGCATCCAAAATACGCCTCCGGCAGTTCCCCCGACACTAGAACCAAAATAATAGAAAAATAAATACAAAGAGGATGCTTGTGCTTTATCATGCGTGGCACGCTTGCTTACCCAGCCACTGGCGATTGAATGGGCTGCAAAGAAGCCAAATGTGAAAACCGTAATACCTACTATTTTTAATAACAGTAGACTTTGTAATGTCATAAGGGCCCCTGCTAGCATAATCGCAATCGCTATAATCAACATCTTTTGGCGGCCAAAACGATCAGCCAAACTGCCAAACCAAGCGGAACTAAACGTCCCAACTAAATAAATGACAAAGATCCAGCCGACAATTGTAGCACTTAAATTGTATGGTGGTGCCATTAATTTAAAGCCTATATAGTTGTACAGTGTCACGAAGCTGGCCATTAACACAAAGCTAATGCCAAATAAGCAAAGCATCGAAGGGTCCTTTAAATGCTGAATAAGTGATTGAGTTAATGGTTTTAGTTGTAACGGTCGTGCTGTAAAATGCTTAGAATTCGGTAACATCCAAATAAATAACAGACTAATAATTAAACTAATGATACCAAGAACAATCATACCAACTTGCCAATTATACAGGTCGGTGAATGTACCAATTATTACACGGCCACTAAGCCCTCCGACAGAATTGCCACTTATATAAAGGCCCATCGCAATCCCTAAACTTGATGGCTCCATTTCCTCTCCTAAATAAGCCATGGCAATTGCGGGTAAACCTGCAAACACAATCCCTTGAATAACGCGCAATACTAATATCGTTTCAAAGTTCGGTGAAAAAGCAAGTGCGAGCGTTAAAACAGATGCTGCAAATATCGATATCGTCATTAACGACTTTCTGCCCCACGCTTCTGACAATGATCCAACAATAATCATACTAATCGACAGTGCCAAAGTAGTAACTGATAATGACAAACTAGCAACTGCTGGCGAGACATGAAACTCTTGTGCAAATGTCGGTAACAATGGCTGCGATACATACAAGTTCGCAAACGTTATAAAGCCTGCTAAAAATAATGCCCAATTTGCTTTGTTGAACGCCTTTGTTCCTTTCTGAATATAGTCCATTTCTATCTCCCTCCATTTACAAGACACTTCTATCTATTATTCTAATACAACATTCTTTAAAAAACACTGACAGTTCGACAAATTTTGGACAAACTATACGCATTTTTTTATCGTTTTACCTATTTTCATTTGACAACTCTATAGATCGTAAAATAAAACGGCTCTTCAATGGAAAAAGATTTTCATTATGTAAATTTAATGTTCCTACTATTTTGAAATCGCTCTTAGTATGCTACAGTAAATGGATAATGTCATTTAGGAGGGGTTTCATGAAAATAATCGATGCGTTAGCCCTATCAGCAGACTATATTCACCTCGCTTTAAAAGAGGAAGCAATCGTTGCTGTTATTGAGAAAGATAGTGAAACAGTAGTAAAATATTTAGCAGGCAAACGTGTGGACACAGGTTATGTAAATGGCCAAAAAGTAAATGCCAATGATCAAAATGTCTACATCGCCTTTGCTGGAAAAAAGGCAGATGTCATTATTCCAGAAGATGTCTACGGCATAGCCATCAATGCTTTTGCATTTCCAATTCGAGAAAATGGTCAAGTGGTTGGCGCTCTAGCTTTTGGACTTCCAATCGATAATGAGCTCAAACTCGAACAATATATGAATACAATGGATAACATTCTCAACAGCCTTCAAGATAAAGTACATACAATCGCCTCCCATTCAGAAGAGTTAGCAGCTACAAGTGAGGAAATAAATAAACAAGCACATCATGCCCTAGAGGATTCCGAAAAGACAAATGATGTGACAGATCTAATCAAAAGCATTTCTCGTCAAACGAATTTATTAGGCTTAAACGCCTCGATTGAAGCGGCTCGTGCCGGTCAGCATGGCGCTGGTTTTAATATCGTCGCGCAAGAAGTGAGAAAACTTTCTTTTGAAACTTCTAGTGCAACAGAAAATATTGAAGCATCACTACGCAATATTAATCGTAATCTTGATCATTTAAAGCAAAATATGGGACAAATTAACGAAGCCACGAGTGAACAAGCTCAACTTGTCCAAGATTTCAGTGAAATTATTGAAGAATTAACGACGTTAAGTCAAGAAATGAAAAGCTTTATGCATAACGCGTTAAAATAAACGATTGAATTGGAGTGTAATAAAATGCAAATCCCTATAAATCCAGAATTAACGTTACGAACAATCACTTTAGACGATGCACAGGCAGTTTTTGCACTAACAGATAATTCGAGAGACTATTTACGTGAATGGTTACCGTGGTTAGATTTCACCAAAGAACTATCTGATACAATCGGCTATATAGAAGGCTGTATTGCTGGCTATGAAGCAAAAAGTAGCCTGTCTCTTGTAATTATGTTCCGCAATGAAATTGTCGGCATTGCCGGCTTTAATACAATTAATAATGCCAATAAAACGGCGGCAATAGGCTATTGGCTCGGAAAAGACGCGCAAGGCCATGGCATTATGACAAAAACGGTACAAGCATTAATACAATATGCGTTTGACGAACTCCAACTGAACAAAGTTGAAATTCGTGCAGCAGTGGGCAATACAAAGAGTCGTGCGATTCCTGAACGACTTCATTTCACAACGGAAGGAACGATTCGCGCAGCAGAATGGCTGTACGATCACTACGTTGACCATGTCGTTTATGGCATGCTTGCGAGCGAATGGAAATAAACGGCGTTACGAACTATGCGATGAGGTGATTGCTAGTAGTAATTTGCTTCGCGCCACTAAACTGGATGAATCGCCACTAGCGACTCACTTTGCGCCATTAAAAGCTGATTAATCGCCACTAATATCTCACTTTGCGCCACTAAAACTAAATCAAACGCCATTAAAAGTTGCGCAAAACAATAAAAAGCTACCTAATCTTGATGAATTAGGTAGCTTTTTTCAATATTTATTGTTCGACAGTTTCTTTTAGTTGTTCGTCAGACGCAACAGGCTCTGGCTTATTTACTAGCTCCGTGGCAATGCGCTCAAGCTCTGGTCGCAATGTATGTTTCCCTGCATAGCTTTCGATTAATTCCTTCACATCAATACCGGAAGTTTCTTTTAATGTTTCCTGTAGTGTGGACATCAAATTCGTAGCGTAAGAAGTGACCTTATTGGCACCACTGCCGCCTTCGCCACCGCCAGTATCAACAACTGTAATTTTGTCGATATTGCCAAGTGGGCTTGCCAGCTCTTTTGCATACTCTGGCATCATACGTACAACCATATCAAGGACAGCCGCTTGACCATAGTATTCAAAGGCTTCGGCAATTTTACGTTTCGCTTCCGCTTCTGCAAGACCACGAAGGCGAATAATATCCGCTTCAGTTTCACCTTGTGCACGTTCTGCATCCGCTTTCGCAATACCATCTAAACGAATCTTCTCCGCTTCCGCTTTCGCTAACGACTCAATACGATATTTTTCAGCATCTGCTTGCGCCAATTCACGCATTTTTTCCGCTTCAGCATTTTGCTCCACTGCATAACGGTCTGCATCTGCTTTCTTTTTAACCTCTGAATCGTATTGCTTTTCACGACGTAAAATCTCTTTTTCTTCTAATTCAATTTGCTTTTGACGTTCAATAATGCGAATTTGCATTTCTTGCTCTGTTACTTCCTGTTTCGCACGTGCCGTTTCTAATTCATAAGCTTGGTCGGCACGCGCTTTGGCGATATCTTGTTCACGACGGAATTCCGCCACTTTTAATTGATTTTCTTTTTCTGCTTCCGCAATTTCTGTTGCACGTTCTAACTCAGCTTTTTGCGCTTCTTTTGATGCTTCTGCACGCTTAATACGTGTTTCTTTTTCTGCATCGGCAGTCGCAATATCTGCATCGCGTTTCACTTGTGCAATTCTCGGCTTACCAAGTGAATCAAGGTAGCCATTTTTATCACGCACATCTTTAATCGTAAAGGACACAATCACAAGACCCATCTTCGCTAAATCTTGAGAAGCGACACGCTGTACTTCCTGCGAAAATTTATCACGATTTTTATAAATTTCCTCAACCGTCATCGATCCTAAAATCGAACGTAAATGCCCTTCTAATACTTCACGCGCTTCCCCTTCACGTTCTGACTTTTGCTTGCCTAAAAATTGCTCAGCAGCCGTAGCAATTTCTGAAATGGAACCACCAATTTTAATAATCGCTGTGCCATCTGCCATTACCGGAACACCTTGCTCCGTATAAACTTCAGGCGTTGTCACTTCTAGTTTACTTGATAATAAGCTTAATGGTTGAGCTTGCTGGAAGATCGGGAAAACGAACGTACCTCCCCCACGAATAATTTTAATGCGATTTCCTGACTCATCTTTATGTACATTTTTTGAGCCAAGATAGCTACCCGTTACAATCAGTGCTTCATCAGGACCCGCTGTTTTATATTTTGTTACATATAGTGCCACTAGTGCGATTAAAATAAATGCTACAATCCCTAAAACAATTAAAATTTCCATTGACATATTCGTATCTCTCCTTTAAATAAATTTCTTTTCATATGCCCTTACAAAAAGAGTACCTGCCCTCACTTCAACAACGAGAACTGTCGTATCATAATCAATGACCTCATTATCAAAGCCTGCCGCGCGCTTGGCAATCATACCGCTCGTTGTCTCTATGACAACTTCTCCAAAGCCATCAGACGGTATAGGTACGATCACCTTCCCTAACTGCCCTTCAAGAGATTCCTCCGTATAAGCTAAAGAAACATCAGCAGATTTGAGTGGAACAAGAATAAATAAATAAAATAAGGTACTTAAAATAACTCCACTCACTGCAGCTACACCTATATTCCATCCGCTTGGGAAAAAGGCTAACTTTTCTAAAATAAAGCCTGCTGCTGACATCAACGTAAAGAAAGATAAAATGACACTTGGATTAAAAATCGGAAGAGCCTCTCCAATGCCTTCGACAGCATCGCCAAAAAACATAAACAAAATGGTTGCAAGCCCTGCGAAAATTAATACCACTAAATAAATTTGCTCCAGTGTATAGCCAAATAGCGTCAAGTCAATCACCCCTTTTATACGTATTACCTACTATACGGATGCATTGTAAAAAAAGTTTCATAATTTTTTAGATTATCTAAATTTTTAAAACAATTATGCCTTTACGTATTGTTATTTCTTCACTTCAAACCATGGTACAATAGAAATGAATAAAGGCATCGAAGGAGATATTGCATGAAGCGATCCACGTTTATAAATGTTTGTATTTTCATATTTTTCACTTTACTATTCGTCAATGATTTTTTCCCTGCCACACCGTTAGCGGAAATCTTGTCGAAGAAAATCATTCTTGTTATATTAATTATCCTTGTTTGTATTAACATGGTGTTGTCAAAGGGTACATATAGCAAAATTTCTAAAAAAGCCTATGCTGCTTTAACGCTCTATACTGTCGGACTTTGGATTGTCCTGACATTATTAGGCGGCGAATCCGAAATCGGATTATCTTATAATAGCCCTATATTCTATCTTATTGTGCTCGTCCTAGGGTTTGATTTATTACGAGTCTTTCGTCAATGGAAACGTGAAGAAGCAGAAAAAAACACTATAAAATAAAAGCATGTCTGCCAATTGGAACATTAAAACCAATTGGCGACATGCTTTTTTATTTTTGTGGAAAATTATCGAATTGCAAGTCCCACTGGCGATTCCCGACACTTTATCCCCAATTTCAGATATTCTATCAGCGATTTCTTCATCTTTATCGGCGATTCCCGAGACCGTATCAGCGATTTCTTCATCTTTATCGGCGATTCCCGCGACCCTATCAGCGATTTCTTCATCTTTATCGGCGATTCCCGCGACCCTATCAGCGATTTTCTAAGTATCGTAATATCCTACCAAAAAAAGGGCTAGCTCAAAGCTAGCCCCCTCACTTACGATTCTAATACATTTAATATCACGTCTAGCTCATTGACAGCATGATCTAAGCGTTCCTTCGCCTCGATGTTTTGTTGCTTTAATTGGCTATACTGCAATAAATTTTTTTCGTGCTTTAATTTAATGGAAGATAGGCGCTCAATGCGTGCCTCTACCTTTTCTATTGCTTGCTCACAAACAGTCGTCCATAACTTTTCCGATTGTTGCATTTCTGTCGTAGAAGGATTATGTTGGCGCATAATGCGTGCATAAACAGCTTCTATTTGTTCGATCATTTCTGTGTAAAAATGGCGTTCTACACGTGTCGTTTGGAAAGTCGGATGTTCCACATCTTTTGCATAGGGTGTAATCTGACGTAGCAGTTTACCAGCATTTTCGCCAAAACTATGGGATAAATTCAAGACATTCATTAATTGCAATAATAAGCGAATTTCTTCAAGATTAATAAGCTGTGAATCAATATTTTCTTTTACTTTGAGCGATTCCATAAAACGTCGATCGAAATGCTCAATTTCACCATTATGTTGCTCCACTAAATGTAGACTTGCATTTTCTTTTAAACTTTTAATATATCGGATTGCATGACTTCTTAGCTCTTCCATTGAAAGCAAATCGTCATTGTCTTGTTGTGGTTTACCTCGTTGAACATACGCAAATGCATCCACTTTGCGTGGCCACTGTGCTTCTTGATTCGTTTCTGAGACATTGTAGTTTATATAAATTCCGTGCATTCCATATCCTCCAAGTCCATTTAACAAGTATCTCTAAAGACAATAAATCGAATACGATTTTTTTTCAAGTAATTTACTTCTTAAGATTAAAAGTTTTCTTGAGAAATGTTGATTTCGCTGCCTTGCTACAGGTGCTTTCACTTATGCATGTCCCGTCTCCTCTTCCAACCATTGTTCATATAACAATTCTAGCTGTCGTTCAAGTTTCTGTCGCTGCTCTTTCGCAAGTGTAGATTCTTTTAATTTTACCTCAAGTTTGCTAATTTGTTCATCGATTGGCATTTCCTTATCTTTCTGGACAACGGTCTTTACAATTTTTTCTTTAGCCGCACCCTGATCTTCCAATACATGTTTTGTTCTTGCCCACTCATAATCACCTTCATAAACATAAATCTTCTCGCGCTCAATCCAGGCAATTTTGGAAAAGACTTTTTGTAAAAAGTAACGGTCATGGGAAACACCAATAATTGTCCCTTCAAAAGATTCGAGTGTGTCCTCCAACACTTCCCTTGCCTCTATATCTAAATGGTTTGTCGGTTCATCTAAAATAAGTAAATTAATATCTTCATGCATCAATTGCGCTAAACGCAAACGCATTTTTTCGCCACCACTAAGGTCCTTCACTTTCTTAAATACGTCATAGCCATAAAATAAAAACTGGGCAAGCATATGACGCGCCTCCGCCTCTGACACGGCAACTCGCTCACGAAAAGCATCAATTAAACGAACGGCTGGGTTATCATGCTCAAATTGCTGAGATAGATAACCAATCTTCACACTATTTCCTACCCGACACGTCCCTTTATTCGGCTCAATCTGCCCTAACATCATCTTTAGCAATGTGGATTTACCAGTACCATTGTTACCCACAATGGCCAAACGTTCACCGAAATAGACCGATAAAGTATTGTCCTTAAATAATGGCTTATCAAAAGCATGACTTACCTCTAGCATTTGAATCACTTCTTTACCACTTCGTTCGGCCATCGTTAAAGCTAAATTCATTTTCTTTTTTACGCTTGGTTTTTTGACACGCGTTAGTCGGTTCAAAGCTTTTTCCATACTTTTTGCGCGTCGATACAATGCAGCATTCGGTGGATTTGCTTCATTAGCCCACTGTCTTAAACGTTTAATTGCTTCTTGCATTTTTTTAATTTTCTTTTGCTGTTCTTCATATTCAGCAAATTGCTGTTCAACTTTAGCTTCTTTTTGCGCAATAAAATCATCATAATTGCCCTTATACGTAAATGCTTCTCCATCCTCTATTTCGATAATTTTTTGCGCCATTTGATTCATAAAATGGCGATCGTGTGATACCGCGATAACGATGCCAGCAAAGTTTTGAATATAGTTTTCAAGCCACTCAATCGCTTGCATATCTAAATGATTGGTCGGCTCATCTAATAGTAAAATAGATGGCTTACTTAACAAAATTTGCCCAAGCATAACTTTTGTTTTTTCACCACCACTTATACTGGTAAATGGTACTGACAGTAAACCTGTAATACCAAGCCCATTTGCAATAATGGCTAATTGAGACTCTACTTCATAGCCCCCCAACAACATAAATTGCTCCTGTACTTGCCCATATTGGTGTAACATTTGATCTGTCACATGCACTTGCATTTCTTGTTCCAACGCTGTCATTTTTGCCTTTAACGCATATATTTCAGCAAATGCTTCCTCCAGTACTTCTTTTACTGTAAGTAAAGGATAGCTCGGAATCTGATGCAAATAACCAATGGTTGCCCCTTTACTTTTAATGATACGACCAGCATCCGGCAGATCCAGTCCCGCTAACAACTGCAATAAAGTCGTTTTCCCGCTGCCATTCACACCAACAATCGCCACATGTTCCCCTTTATTAATTTCCAATTGAAGTCCTTCAAATAATAAGTGACCACCAATAACCTTTTGAATTTGTTCAGCTTTCATTTGCATTGTTTTTTCCTCCATAAGACGTGCGAAAAAACATCTATAGACAACAAAAAGACTGCTCGATTAACAAGCAGTCTTTTCCTTCATGAATTTGTGAAAAAGAATGGTTAATTCGCTACGTGTAGTATTTGATTTTGCTTAAAAATAGACAGACTTATCCCGTTATTGGCAAAATCGAAAGTTTGAACACGTGCAAAATACGTAGCAATATCTACTTTTACACCTGTTCTCGTAGCGTTTTGATTCATTCCTTTTCACCCCCGTTCTAAATAATTAGTGTTATCATACCATATTGCATAGAATTTGGGAAATGTTTTATATAGCTTGCTAAGTACGCTGTGAAACATTCATCTACTTAAAATGACGTTTAAGTCAATAAAAAACGTACAAAATTGGTAAAAAGTATAACTTAAAATTCACTAATTCTATTTAATTTAGAAATATACAAAATGCTTCCACAATTATATACTAGTAAAAATAGAAATGTTTTCCTTGAACATATACTTGAACAGCAAGTTTTCATACACTAACTTGCTGCTTATTTATGTGGATTAAAATGTGGAGGGACTCTATGAAAAATTTAAAAATGCAAACGAAAATGAGCCTGCTTATTGTAACTATTATTTTATTTGTGCTCATTGCGGTAGGTCTCGTTAATATTAGCGAAATGAAAGCAACTCTTGAAACCGAAACGAAAGCACGACTTAGCCAAATCTATGATTTAAGTATTTATAATTTAGACCAAACATTACCTGGTGAATGGCAATTAAAAAATGGTGAACTTTACAAAGGAGAGGCTAAAATAGCAAACGAAACGGCCTTAATCGATCAATTAGGTGAGTTATCCCAAGCAGCTATTACCATTTTCGCACAAGATACACGGGTCAATACAAATATTATGAAAGATGGGCAACGTGCGACTGGTACAACGGCCGATCCGAAAGTAACAGAAGCCGTATTGACACAAGGCAATGTATACAGTGGCACAGCCGATGTAGTGGGCAAACCGTATTTCACACAGTATGGGCCGATTAAAAATGCCCAAGGGGAAACAATTGGGATGATTTTTGCCGGTGTTCCCTCCGCTCAAATCGCTGCCGTCGCACAAAAAATGCTTATTAAAATGGGCGTTGTCGCTTTCATTGCTGCTATCATCGCTGTCATTGCAGGCACCTTGCTCGTACGCAGTATTGTTAAACCTTTAAAGCGGCTAAATCACCAGCTTGAAACGATATCTGCAGGAGAAGGCGATTTAACGCAACAGCTAGTCGTCAACACAAAAGATGAACTTGGCGATCTCGCTAAATCGTTTAATGCCATGCTCGATACATTACGAAAAATGATGCGACAAGTTGATGAAACGGCCAACCAAGTATCTGCCTCATCTGCTGAATTGTCTGCAACAGCTGGCTCAACAACAAGAACAACGGAGCAACTAACTGCCAATATGCAAGAGTTAGCAAGTGGCGCTAGTACGCAAAAACAAAGTGCCAATGAAAATGCTGAAGCAATGCAGGATATCGCAGGAGGCATCCAGCTTGTTACGGAGACAAATAGTGAAGTTTCTTCGCATGCTTCAGAAGCGTTCGACACAGCAAAACATGGTGAGCAAACAGCACAGGCGATGCAAGTCCAAATGCACGCGATGACAGAAGCAGTTTTAGAAAGTGCCAAGTCCATTGTTGCACTAGATGCACATGCGAATACAATTGGAAATATTGTAGAAGTTATTCATGCAATTGCTGACCAAACGAACTTACTTGCATTAAATGCATCCATAGAAGCAGCACGTGCCGGAGAGCATGGCAAAGGCTTTGCGGTAGTAGCAGAGGAAGTTCGAAAATTAGCGGAGCAATCAAAAACATCTGCTGCTCAAATTACAGAAACCATTCATACGATGCAACAGCTGGCGCAAGAAGCAAGTGAACATATGCAACTAAGCGAAAAGGAAGCTGCTTCAAGTGTCCACATTGTTCAAACAACAAATAGTGCATTTGAAAGCATTACAACAAAAGTGGCCATTGTGACAAATAAAATTCAAGAAGTATCAGGGATTGCCGAAGAATTATATGCTCGTATTGAACAGGCCAATGCATCTACTCAAATTATGGCAGAAATTGCAGTGGATGCACGCGAACAGTCAAAAGCTGTTTCGCACATTGCCGAGACAAACCTGTACTCGATGGAAGATATTAATAACGCGGCTACAACTTTGACAAAAAATGCCGAAACATTGCAAAATTTAATTCATCAGTTTAAATATTAATAACCCAAAGCTTGCTCATTGGTCGTGTCTTCCCAATGGTGCAGGCTTTTTACGTTTTCACTTTTTTCACAAAGACTTTTACGAACGGCACAAGAAAAATGGACACAATCAATACACGGAAAAGCTGAAAGGCTGTAACAACGGTGACATTGGCATGCACTGAAGCAGCGATAATGCCCATTTGATCTAGCCCCCCTGGTACAATGCTTAAAAATCCAGTGCGGAAGTCAAGATCATACAAATGCTTCATCACAAAAGATAATACATAGGCAGAGCCGATAAATAGCCCCGCTGACAAAAATGCATAAAAGACATGCTTTTTTGATAAATGTAAATCCTCTTTTTTCAATAGAAGCCCTATATATATGCCAATTAAGAGCTGTGCAATATGAAGGTAGGATAAAGGCATTTTAGGTACCTCCACACCTGCTATATTTAATCCCATTAATAAAAAGACGGGACCTAACATGTAACCTGTTGGAATTCTCACCTTTTCTGCAAGCCAACCAGCTAATGTACAAATAACTAATAAAGCTAGTAAGCGCCACGAAAATGTTCCATCCACTGTAACAATATTTTCACCAGTGCCAGTTATGATTAATGGTACAAAGCCCACAATGAGCAGTACGCGCAATACTTGATAAAACGTAATGACCGCCATGTTCATATTGCCTTGTTCTTCAGCAAAAGCCACAATTTGTGTCATGCCGCCAGGTACGCAACATGTAAGCGCAGTGGAATAATCTAATTCCGTACGTGTTGCCACTAGATAACTGATTGCAAAAAATAACACAATAAAGATTAAGTTCAGCACTATGATGCTACTTAAAAACTGCTGAATATCTTGTAGCGCTTCTTTCGTAAACGCAAATCCAATCGAATAACCCGCCACAATTAAACCAATATTACGGAAATATTTATGCCACTGTAAGTTCATTTTAGTAAATAACTGTACACAAAGCACTGCCGCTATTGCCCCTAACAACCACGGCATCGGAATATGTAATAATTGAAAGATAAGCGCACCTAACAACCCGATACAAAGTGTTAAGAACAATTGCTTATAAAACGTCCACATAAAAAGCACCCCCTCAAGCATCAGTAGTTCTATTATGACGCGAAGCACCCCAATAAGCCACTCCCCGTACTTACAAGTGCCAGGCACTAAAACAATTCTGAATATTCACTCAAACAAACAACACGTCCCTTCCTCGGTAATCCACGTTCGTTGCAGTTATCGTAAAAATCCAACCTGTTAGTCATTCATTTCAACCTGTTATCGAACAATTTATCTTATATGGAAATTTCTATGCTACATTTAGATTAAGCTGACTCAGTCAATATATGCCTTTCTCTATAATGGAGCAGAGGTAATACACTTACCCAAAGGAGGCCTCCAATGAAAATTCATTTAACAATTAATAGCGCGCTAGCAGAAACCGAGATTCACATACATGCCAAGGAATACAACGAACACATCGAAAAATTAATGAAGCAGCTGCAAGCAGCCCAAACGACCATGCTTGATGGCTATTTGCAACAAGAAATTCATCTGATAAAAATTACAGATATTTATTCGATTTACGCTGAAGGAGCAAAAGTTTTTTTACAGACAGAAGAGCAAGAATTTGAATCGAAACGCAAATTGTATGAACTCGAAGCCCAATTAGCAAAAGATTTTGCGCGCGTTAGTAAATCGACACTCGTTAACATTAATAAAATTTCTTCTATTCAAATGGGCAAAATTGGCACAACGGAATTACTGCTCGACAACGATGTGTCCATCCATGTAAGCCGCAAATATTTAAAAGAATTAAAACGCCACTTAGGTATCGGGAGGGACACTATATGAAAATACTACGCATGATGATAATGGGATTACTATTCTCACTTTGCTCATCCTACATTTTAGTGACGTTAAGTGTTATGTCTAATCACGCGATGGTGACAGGACCAGAATTGCTGGAGCAAGTAATTATTGCCGCCATACTTGGTATTGCCATTGGTTCACTATCACTAATCTTTGATATTGAACGTTTATCATTCGGCATTCAGCTTTTAATCCATTTTATCGCTATTACTTGTTGCGTTATGGTAGCAGGCTATTTTGGGCGCTGGTTTGAACATGCGGGCATACTGTATGTACTCATCTCAGAATTAATTATTTATTTCATCGTATGGTGCGTTTTATATGTATTGCAAAAAAACGACATTGAAGAAATGAATAATGTTATTCAAAAAAGAAAGGAATAAAACTTATGACGTTTGCTATTCAAGTTGAACATTTACAAAAGCACTATGGCGAGCATTTAGCAGTAAAGGGCATATCCTTTAATGTAGAACAAGGCACACTTTTCGCCTTTTTAGGAGCCAATGGTGCCGGTAAATCGACGACCATCGAAATTTTATGTACTTTATTACAAAAATCAAGTGGTACAGTATCCATTAACGGTTATACGCTTGATGAAAAAGCGAATAATGCAGAAATCCGGAAATCAATTGGCGTCGTGTTTCAGCAAAGCCTACTCGATGAACGATTAACCGTTCGTGAAAATCTTGTCCACCGTGGCAAAACATATGGCTTATCGAAGGCACAGCTTGCAGAAAACTATCAATTTGTATCAACCTACTTACATTTAGAAGATATTGAACAACAAAAATATGGCACATTATCTGGAGGACAAAAAAGACGCGCAGATATTGCCCGCGCACTGATTCATCGTCCGCAAATATTATTTTTAGATGAACCGACAACTGGACTCGATCCACAAACACGCCAATTCGTTTGGCAAACGATCAAACAACTTCAGGCTGAAACGAATATGACCGTATTTTTAACAACGCACTATATGGAAGAAGCGGCAGGTGCACATCAAGTCATCGTCTTAAATCAAGGTCGCATTGTCGCTACAGGAACGCCTGATTTTTTAAAAACAACCTATGCCTACGACCAAATGGCACTGGTATTTCATGATTGCTCACTCGGAAAAAAGTGGCTTCAGGACAACGCATTACATTTCACCGAAAAGCAAGGCATTTTCTTAGTACGTGTGGACTCTACTATGCATGCACTGACACTGTTGAAAAGTGCAGAGCCCCTTTTGGCCTCGTTTGAAGTCATGAAAGGAACGATGGATGATGTGTTTCTTCATATTATGGCACAAGGAGATGAGACGAATGGAAGCGATGATTAGCTTAATACAACGCAATAATAAAGTGTTCAGGCGAGATAAAACACAAGTCTTTTTCTCCCTGCTTTCCGTTATGATTGTTATTGTGCTGTACGCTGTATTTCTACAAAAAATGCAAGTGGATGCAATTGAGCAACTGACAAAGGCGACACCTGAGTTGATTGCTATGGTCAATGAATGGCTAGTAGCAGGTTTATTATCGATGATAGCTGTGACGACAACTTTAGCGGCATTTGCTATTGCTGTACGAGACATGGAATCAAAGGCGACAGCCGATTTTCTAACAGCACCTATTTCCCGCGCAACGATTCAAATGAGCTATGTACTAAACGCTTTTATAATCGGCTGTATCTTTTCCTTCGTTGCCCTCGTAGGTTGTGAAATATTCATTGTCTCTACTGGCGGCGAGCTACTTGGCTTATCAGAACTAATGAAAGTAATCGGCATATTATTATTATCAGTGTTGCTTGCAAGCGTCTTTAATGTATTTCTCGTCCTTTTTGTCAGCACACAAAATGCTTTTTCAACATTGAGTACTATTGTGGGGACAGTGCTAGGCTTTTTATGTGGTGTTTACGTACCACTTGGCATCCTACCAAACTTTGCGCAACAGCTTATTATGTATTTTCCAATCAGTCATACGACACTATTATTGCGCAATGCTTTTATGGAAAGTTCCATCACAAAAGTTTTTGACGGTGTACCTACTGCACAAGTCGAAAGCTATAAAATCAATTACGGTATTGTTTATGAGCTAAATGGCCATTCCCTTAGCATAGCAACAAGTTATATTATTATTTTCGTAACTATTTTCGTGCTTGCTATATTGTCTATCCTGATTTTTAAAAAGAAATATCGCTAATAGTCCATCTATACACATCGCTTGCCAACACGATGTGTATTTTTATTGCATTTTAACAAACGTTTTGTTATTTTATATATAAATAAGCAAACAAAATAAAATTACGTTTGTTTTTCAGGAGGTTTCACAATGGATGTAAATCAATTATTTTGGCAAGCTTCAATCGAAGACATTAAACAAGGCTATACAGATGAAGCTACACACTTTACTTGCCTACTCTGTGGGGAGAAGGTGGAGAAAGGGATTATTTATCCTCATGAAAATGTATTATACGAAGCTGAAAAATTTATGCAACATCATATTGCCGTTACACACCAATCCGTTTTCCATTATTTAAATGGATTAAATAAAAAGCTGACAGGTTTAACCGAACATCAAAGTCATATTTTACGCCTTTTTTATGAAGGTAAATCCGATCAGGAAATTAAAGAAGAGCTTGCAATTGGTAGCGCGACAACGATTCGTCACCATCGTTTTGCTTTAAAGGAAAAAGAACGTCAGGCTAAAACATTCCTTGCCATGATGGAACTACTAAAAGAACACGATCAAAAGGAAGAGCCTTTTGTAGCCATTCACAAAACGGCTACAATGGTCGACGATCGATATAATATTACGGTCACGGAAGAACAACAGCTACTTGCTAAATACTTCCCTCACGGTATTGGTCAAGCGCTCGTCCGCTTCCCAAAACGAGAAAAACATAAAATAGTCGTACTACGTGCTATTACCAAGCTTCTCGATGAGTCAAAACAATATACAGAAAAAGAACTCAATGCAATCATCCAACCGATCTATGAGGATTATGTTCAAATTCGACGCTATTTAATTCAATATGGTTTTATGGATCGTCAAGACGATGGCAGTGCCTATTGGGTAAAAAAATAAGAAAGTAGGGTTCATAATGGATCATAAAAAAGAATTAAAAGAACTTTATAAAGAAATGAAAATCGAAGCTGGTGTATTTACCATGACAAACAAACAAAATGGTAAAGTGTTTGTTGGCAGCTTCAATAATTTAAAACGCCTAAACGGCTTTCAGTTTATGCTAAAAACCAATACGTATACGAATAAAGCTTTACAAGCAGACTACAATACATTTGGCAAGGACGCTTTCCATCTCGAAGTAGTAGAACATTTGAAGGAAAAAGAAGAGGGCTATTTTGATGCCAAAAAAGAACTCGAAAAGCTTGAAGAAAAATGGCTCGAAAAACTTCAGCCATTTGGAGAAAAGGGCTACAATGCTTAAAATTGTATGAGAATTGTGTGAGAATTGTGTGAGTGACTGGCACTCGTAATATTCAGAATTGTTTGGGTGCCTGGCACTTACAAAATTCAGAATTGTTCGAGTGCCTGGCACTTTGCTTTTTTTGTTAACTTGTCGAATACGAGCTCATAGGAATGTTGAATTAATGTTTCAAGTAAATCATTAGGGATATTCGCATCTAAATAAATGGAATTCCAATGTGTTTTGTTCATATAATACCCTGGAATAATGCCTTCGTAGGTTTCTCTTAACTCTTCTGCACGACTCGGTTCACATTTTAATGTAATAATAGGCTTTCTCGTCGCATCTCCACCCATCATCGCAAACATTTTGCCACCGATATGATAGCGGTCTGCTTGCCATTCTTCTTTGTAATCATGCGTTGCTCCTTGCTGCTTTAAACAATACGCATGGAGTATATCTTTTTGCATTCAGTTACCCCCTTCATCTCGCACTAATAAAAAAAACACACGTTCGATTATCATTATAATCAATAACGTGTGCTTTTCAAATATATTTTTCCAAAACAAACTATATTTACCGGTCTTTATTTAGTACCTCGATCAAATACGCCAATTACTTCAGTCGTTTGCAAAATATTAACAAACGCTTTCGCATCCACTTCTTTTATTAAACTTTTCACTTCTGCCAGCTGATAGCGGGTAATAACAGTAATAAGCACTTTCCTACCCTCACCTGAATACCCACCTTTTGCATCCATCATCGTAATGCCCCGTTGCAACCTTGATAACAGTTGTTGTTTTACATCCTCCCCATTGCTCGTAATAATCATCAGCGTTAGCTTAATATTACTTGTGTGGATTGTATCGACAACTTTACCTGTGGCGTAAATCGAAACAAGTGTCAGTAAAGCCGCATCCCAACTAAAAACAAAACCTGAGATGGCTACTACGACCCCATTCATAGCTGAAATAAGCGCACCTAGCGGAAAATCTCTTTTGCGACTTAGAAGCATGGCAATAATATCAAAACCACCTGAGGAACCAGATGCACGAAAAATGATCCCTACACTTAAGCCGACAATCACCCCGCCAAACAATGATGCCAATATTGGCTCCTCCGTTGCCTTATAAATCGGAATAATGAGTAATGATATAGACATTACCGCAACTGATAATATTGTATACGCAATAAAACGTTTCCCTAGCTTCATCACACCTAAAATGAGCAACGGCAAATTTAATAAAAGGTTTAACACACCTGTATTCAGAGGCGTAACGATACCAAGCATAATGGCAATCCCACTTAAACCACCACTTAAAATCTCATGCGGGATTAATAAAAAATTATAGGCAAAAGCCATTAAAATCGATGCAAGCGTAATCATAACAATATTGCGCATAAGCTCCCCTACCATTCTACAACGACCAATTTTGATAATCTTTTCTATAGAATACCCAACTTATACGCCTAAAAAACCTTGGGCTTCGTGGATTAATGTCTTTCAATCAATGCTATTTTTTCTGTTCTTCCTTTAGTGGCTTATCATTTTTCGGTTGTTCCATTTCCGCTACTTTCATAATGCGATCAAGCATGGTTGGATGCGTATAGCGGAACCATTTGACTAGAAGCGGTGGATTGACTTCACTCAGCCCTGAAATCGTCAGCTTTTGAAATGCCGAGACTGCTGCTGTTCGATCGCCCATCATTGCTATTGCATAGTTATCCGCTCTTGTTTCCTGATATCTTGATACATAATTAGATAAAGGACTCGATGCAAATAATAAAAAAGATGTTATGAGTAAAAATAGTGGCAAGGAGTGAATATCATTTATTTTCGCGATTTTCAATGCTTTTCCGTATTTAGCAATGGTCCACCTCATAATCTTCGCTGTTATCCAAAGCCCTATTAAGGTCAACAATAAATAACCCGCAATGCCAAAATAAATATGTTTCTCCACGTAATGGCCCATCTCATGTGCCATAATAAATAAAATTTCATTATCCGTTAAACGATTTAACGTCGTATCCCAGAGCACAATTCTTGAATTACTACCGATTCCCGTCACATAAGCATTTAAAGCATTCGTCTTTTGCGCCATATTGACTTCATAGACGTGCTCCGCCGGAATTTGGGCTTGGTCAGCTATTGCTAAAATTTTTGTTTCCAACTCTTTGTTTTTTAACGGATAAAAATCATTGTATAACGGATCAATAACAACTGGTTGAATAAACATTACAAATATTGTAAAGGGAATCGTAAGCAGCCATGCATATAGCCACCATCTTTTCGCACTCTTTTGAATGAGCCAATAAATAACGGATACAACAATAAAGGTCATTGCAAAGTTAACCCAAAAATCAATGACACCATCACGCATCCAAGAGGAAAAAGCCTGTGTGCTAATACCATAGCTTTTACTTAAATAGTAGCGATAATAGTCAATTGGAAATAACACGACATACAGCAAAAACGATAACAAAAATAAATAGCCAGCGTTTTGAAGCAACTTCCATTTCGATTGAGAAGCCGCAACTTTTTCAAAGTATCGAGACACACCCATTAATAAAATTGCCATATAAACAAGCCATTCAAAAGGTGTGACTACAAAAAATAAGAAGTTTCTGATTTTTGAATATTCAATACTCAAGTTTAACTCTTTTTCAGACATAAACATCACTGGGTCCGCAGCTGTTCCTTGAAACGCACGCGGTAATGTGCCACCACCACTATGGAATATATACCAATACATGCAAAGAACGTAAGCACCAAATAATAGTAGCGCAACAATTCCCATTTTTTTCGCTATGTTAGTTCCCCCTTACTTCACACAAAGTTTGTCCTATAGTAAGTGTAAGCTAAATTGAAAAAGTTAGAACAAATTTTATAGATTTTCACCTTTATTGTCCTTCGTCATTCAAAAAAGATGCATGCACCTAGTTATACCTGCGACAAAACGAAATCGCTTCGGGTCATCTTATCCTCTTTTTGTGGGATTCTTTCCTTGCTCCGCGGAATTCTGTTGTTGCTTCGCGGAATCCTCGCTCTGCTCCGCGGAATTCTCTCCTTGCTTCGCGGAATTCTTACTCTGCTTCGCGGAATCCTCTCCTTGCTCCGCGGAATTCTTTCCTTGCTTCGCGGAATTCTCTCGCTGCTTCGCGGAATCCTCGCTCTGCTTCGCGGAATTCTTACTCTGTTCCGCGGGATTCTTACTCTGCTCCGCGGAATTCTCTCGCTGCTCCGCGGAATTCTCACACTGCTCCGCGGGATTCTTACTCTGCTTCGCGGAATTCTCGCACTGCTCCGCGGAATTCTTACTCTGCTCCGCGGAATTCTCACTCTGCTCCGCGGGATTCTTACTCTGCTCCGCGGAATTCTTGCTCTGCTCCACGGGATTCTCTCTGCTCCGCGGAATTCTCGCAATGCTTCGCGGAATTATCACTCTGTTCCGCGGAATTCTCGCTCTGTTCCGCGGGATTCTTGCTCTGCTCCGCGGAATTCTCTCGCTGCTCCGCGGAATTCTTACTCTACTTCGCAGGATTCTCACCGTGCTCCGCGGGATTCTCGCCTTGCTTCACGGAATCCTCGCTCTGCTTCGCGGAATTCTTACTCTGCTTCGCGGAATTCTCGCCTTACTCCGCGGAATTCTCGCACTGCTCCGCGGGATTCTTGCTCTGCTCCGCGGGATTCTTGCTCTGTTCCGCGGAATTCTCGCACCCCGCTCTGCTTCGCGGGATTCTCGCTCTGCTCCGCGGGATTTTCTCCTTGCACACTGCCTCGGGTAATTCCCCTTCACTCCGCGGATAAACCCAAAAAGGGCTCCCGATGACAGCCCATGATCGATTGCTATAGTGATTTGTTTGCTTACTTGTTCCTTTGCTCCGTATGTTTTTTGTACGTTTTAACCACTTCAAGGATATACAATTGTTCTTCCTCGGATAATTCTTTTGCAATACTGTAAATGTCCGCTAGTACTTTAGCACTTTGTACAACCTCATCTGTATCGCTCATTTCGCCTTCACCTGTTAAAAGCCAATTTTTATTAATTTTTAAACATTGGCTAATCGCATTAATGACAATCATCTGTGGTTCAGTTTTATTTTTTTCGAGATTAAAAATGACACCTCTCGATACGCCGATTGTTTCTGCAAGTGCATCTTGCGTATACCCTTTGTTTTTACGAGCATACGTTAATCTTTCGCCTAAAGAGTCCATGCAAATATCACCTCTGTATTGTATTATAACCGAAATAAAAATCATTATCAAAGCATTTTTGCATTGACAATGCATTTAACAACTCTGTAATTCATTGACAATGAAAAATACGCATGTTAAAATGCACTCATAAAGCACGTTACAAGGAGATGATTGTCTTGTCAAAGCAAAGAGAAGCATTTTCATCTAATAAAACTTTGAACGAAATATTGGATACAGTCAATGAACTGCCATTGGAATATCAAAAAAAGGTGCTCGCCATTTTACGGGGGATGGTTTTCACAAAAAATTGCTTGATGAAAAAAGGGCTGATACAGCAATCCGAAGAACGATAAAACTTACAATGTCACCACATGACCAATAGAATGAAAAATTCGACAATCTGACATAATTCGATAGCATGCTTTAATAACATAGATTGAAGACATGTTGATTGTGAAAGGAGGGATGACCAACTTGCTGACCGAGTTACTCACTCTAGATACGATTCAAACTACAAACGAAGTAGCCAGCTGGCAGGACGCGATTCGTGTTGCTTCATTGCCTCTATTACAGCAAAACAAAATCGAAAAACGCTATATTCAAGCTATGATAGAATCCATCGAATTACATGGTCCATATGTAGTGCTGACCCCTAAAGTAGCCATTCCACATGCGCGACCAACTGATGGCGTAAATGAATTATCGATGAGCTTGTTGCAGTTGCAAAAACCTGTCTTTTTTGGACCAGACAAACCCGTGTACTTAGTAATTGTGTTAGCAGCTTCTGACAATACATCGCATTTACAAGCATTAGTAGAACTCACACAAGTTTTACAGGAACCCAGTCATATCGACAACATAATCGGATGCAAAGGTCCAGCGTGTATTATTGAAAAACTAACCCAATATGCTGCAAAGGAGCGATGATGATGAAAATTTTAGTTGTTTGTGGAAATAGTTTAGGTAGTAGTTTTATTATGGAGCTAAATGTCAAAAAGGCATTGCTTGAACTTGGAAAAGATGCCGAGGTAGCCCATACAGATTTAGCATCTGCTAGGGCAGAGCAAGCAGATATTTATATCGGTGCAGGCGATATTATCGATCAACTCGATAATGGGAATCGAACAATTGTCCGTATTGTCAATATGATGAGTATTTCAGAAATTCAATCGAAGCTTGAACCACTTCTCCATTAGCTTTTAAAATTGAATAGGATTGAGGTGTTCGTATGTTAGATGTTATGATGAATGACATTTTAGGTACACCAGCAATATTAGTTGGCCTCTTTGCTCTTATCGGCTTACTAATACAAAAAAAATCCACTTCTACAGTCCTTTCAGGGACTTTAAAAACCATTATGGGCTTTGTAATTTTGGGCGCTGGTGCAACCGTTTTAATTGGATCTTTAGATCATTTTGGTAAAATGTTCGATCATGCCTTTCAGGTTCAAGGGGTTATCCCCAATAATGAAGCCATTGTAGCAGCTGCGCAAACGACTTTTGGCACATCCACAGCCATGATTATGGTATTTGGTATGATAATGAATATATTGCTAGCGCGATTTACGCCTTTTAAATATATTTTTTTAACTGGCCATCATACATTATTTATGGCGTGTTTAATCGCAACCTCCTTATCGATTGGCGGTATGAGTGGTATCCCTCTTATTATTGTCGGTTCTATTTTATTAGGTATTTGTATGGTTGGCTTCCCTGCCATTTTACAGCCTACAGTGCGACAAATTACAGGTACGAATGATTTTGCAGTCGGTCATTTTGGCAGCATCGGCTATTACGTATCTGCAAAAATAGGTCAGCTTTTTGGCAATAAAACGAAATCGACAGAAGCCATTCCTGTACCAAAATCATTAGGATTTTTACGAGATACATCCGTTGCTATTTCCTTAACAATGTGCATATTTTTCATTATTGTTGCCCTATTTGCAGGCAGTTCTTATATTGAAGGACAATTATCCGATGGCTCAAATTTCATCGTTTTCGCCATTATGCAAGCGATTACCTTTGCTGCAGGCGTTTATATCATTTTAGCGGGTGTACGGATGTTAATAGCCGAAATTGTTCCTGCCTTTAAGGGAATTGCGGATAAGCTCGTACCCAATGCGAAGCCTGCATTAGATTGCCCAACCATTTTCCCATTTGCACCGAATGCTGTGATCATTGGCTTCCTCTTTAGTTTCCTAGCTGGTATTTTGTCTATGTTCGTACTGCCGCTAATCGGGCTAAAAGTCATTATCCCTGGCCTTGTGCCTCACTTCTTCACGGGCGCAGCCGCAGGTGTTTTCGGAAATGCAACAGGTGGTCGCATCGGCTCAATGGCAGGAGCCTTCGCCAATGGCTTAATCATCAGCTTTATTCCAGCGATCCTGCTTATCTTTATGGGCGATATCGGCTATGAAGGCACTACCTTTGGTGATTCGGATTTTGGAATCGTCGGCATCATCATTATCAATATTTTAAAATTATTTGGTGCGGTGTAATGAAGTCACACTAAATGCATAAAACTCGTTCTGTACTAACTCAGAACGAGTTTTTTAATTTTCAGAATTGTTTGCGTGCCTGGCACTAAATAGGTTTTGCAAAAATTTGTTTTTCTTTTGGGTCCCACAATACGATGCCCACATCTTGTTTTTGATCAATCACTCGAATCGTTACAGGAACATAGTCAAATAAAATACCATTTAATTTTGTCCCAATAAACTGTAGGAGCCCTATCAATTCCGTATCATTGATTAAAGGTGCCTGTACCTCTATTTTTATATCTGCTAATTTTCCATTTTCATAGCGCAGCTTGCCAAGTATTTTAGGATTTAAATGATTAAAATTCTTTTGAATATCTTCTTTAAACGTTAATAATTTACCATATGTATCTTGATCCAAACTATATAATGCATCTGAAGGGAATGTATAATCTTTCTTATCGATATCAACCCATTTATCTATACGAACCTTCCCCTCTTCAATATACGTTTCCGCTAAAAACACACCCGGAATAATATCATTTTTATTGGATTCTTGATACAAAGTTAAATAAATTGGCACATTCGGGATCGTCGTGTTATTTCTTAATTGATTGACGATATCTTCCGCTATATCTTTGCCGTATTTTTCTACATCATTGACATCATCGTCATTACTGTCTACTTTCACTTGGTCTGTATAAATCAGGCCATCATCATCCGACACGCGAATATCATAATATTCATTTAATGAAATAGCTAATGCCATTCCTTCTATGTTGCCACTTTTTTTATTAATGTAATTTTGCTCTAACACATGTGATAAAATAAGTGGATTCTCTTTTTCATCATCTAAAACATTGCCGGTACTCGTCTCAATTGCTGGATTTAAACCTAAACCTTCTTCCGTTTTCCTCTCTAACCATTGATTAATCAACTTTTTATCGACATATTGGCCTTCCTCCATATAAAAACTAGTAGGAGGAAAATGCTCCACTGACAAACTCATTAAGCCCTTCTCAATTTCATTAATATTTAACGTATTATTCATATTACTAACAATTAACCCTCTGGATATATTCGTTTTTGCAGGTTGCTGTATCTCGTATATTTCCTTCTTTTGAAAGGAAGATATGTACATTTTTTCATCTTTCTCAACGTCATCATCACCACTACAACCAGCTAATAATAATAAAGGTGATAATAAAAATAGTGCATTTTTCCGTATAACCATCTCGAGTATGCTCCTTACTCATTAAAATAACCACATACCTTATATTACCATAAAATCTCTTTACAAATATCTGAAGTTTAAACTCCTTTTTTCAAAATGAATATCCCCTGATCTTTTACTTCATAATCAATAGCAATTAACTTATCTCCATACAGGAAGTTTTCTATAAATCTCCTCTATTTTAATACTATGAAATTGAAAGTAGCTATCATAGCCCATTGTGACTGTGCAGAACAAATAGCGTGCTATAAGGCTGTATTTATTATTGTCCCAAAACAATTTAATAGGTAAAATATTTACTAAATACTAAATATATGAAATACTACTAAAGCTACGTAGAAATGCGGATTGACAACGATAGGGGAGTGTTTATATGAAAAAATTTCTACTATGTTTAAGTTTCATATTCTGTTTGATTGCAATAGTCGGCTGTAACGAGCAGAGCAAGGCAGTAAATGGTCAGTTTAGTTTAATTAACTTTGGCGCTGATTGGAATGAAGAAACTTATTATTTGGTTATACCGATTAATTGGTCAGGGAAAGCACCAGTAACAATAGAATCTATTCAATTGATAAAAAAAGATAAACAGCCTATTACATACGAGGAAGATAGTATAAAATATACATTCTTTGGCGCAGATCGATATAAGAAATCGGGGATATATAGTGAGTCCGATGTTGGAGATTTAAAAAATTTAAATGATGTAGAAATAGATGGCGATGGTAAAATCACACTTAAATTAGTATTGGGAGAAAAGGTAAAAGAAGACAGTGAACGCAGATTAAAAATTAGTTTTAAGGTCAATGGAAAAGAAAGTGAACAAATAGTTGAATGGAACACACTTGAACAAGTAACTACGCTGTCATAAAACAACTCCAATATACCCTACACAAATTAGCAATTCTCTTGAGGTATTTGCTTAATAGTCTAACTATACAAATAAACGTTAAAATGAATGCTTGACACAAAAAGCCACGAATGTTGTACATCAATCTTTCGCGGCTTCCATTATGAACACTAATTAACTACAGCACTAACGGCTTTTATTTCTTTACTTTGTTCTAACACTACCCTTTTATTCAAAAGGATTCTAGTGCTGTTAGTTTTCTTTAGAAAAAATAATTTGCTATTATCACACTACTTCCGAACACCATAAAAAACATAGCTGTAATCGTGATAATAATGTTGATATAATTTTATTTCTTGTCTAATCATGTTGATTACACTAAATGCGTCCGCATCGGTATCGTATTTTTTCTCCATTTGTTGTAAGGATAGTTCAAGTGGATTGTAATATTCTTCTACCCAATCCTTCTTTGGTAAAACGAAAGAAAAAACATAGCCATAATCTAAAGCTGTAATTTGGTTGATTTTATTAGGGATAGTATCCATTTCTAGATATCCCTCGTTCCAAAATTCTTTACTATCATCAGAAGGATTGTCATGTAACCATGATATTTCACTACATACAAGATACCCCCCTGGCTTTAAGAGAGGTTTCCAACTTGCAAGTCCTTTTTGAAAGCCCATAATATAAATAGAACCTTCCGCCCAAATAAGGTCAAATGTTTCTGGCTTAAAGTCCATGTCAAACATAGAAACATTTTGCACACTGACTCTCTCTTCTAACCTTCTTTGTAGTAGCTTTTCCTTAAGTGTTGTTAAGCTTGTTTCATTTGTATCAATTGCCGTAATGTGGGCATTTGGAAATTCTGCTGCTAATAATAGTGTTTGCGAGCCTGGCCCACATCCAATATCCAAAATTTTCAGCTCATCATTTCGATCTAAGTCCAGTAGGGAAAATGCCTTTTTTGTTGATTGTTCACTCCCTGGACCTTGTCTTGTTAGTCCATCAAACGCTTCATAAAAATAGTTTTCCATTCGTCAACATCTCCTTACTTTATATTATAAAGAAAATGTATTTACTAAAGCTAACTATAAGTTAAGCAAACAAAAACCTCCAAAATAAAACCAGGCACTTTTATAAATCATTAAGTACCTGGTTGGTTGTTTATGCATTTATACAACTATTCGTACTACACCCCTTATGCTTCCGCCGGAATAAATGATGCCACAATGGCTGCTAACGCTTGAATCGTATCGTAGCTATCTGCCGGAAATTCGGATTGGGCAAATTCCACTTGCAGTTCTTCACAAATTGTTTGACAGTCTATGCCGATTTCAAAGTAGGACTCGATATCTGCAGATAGGGATAGCAGTTCACATGTCACAAACCCTTGTGCACCTTCTTGATATAATTTATTAATCATATCTTTAACATTCGGGCCTAGCCAATCGCCTTTTCCATTTCCACTTCGATATGTAAGATGCCAGTTATCGATTTGAGCTGCCTTAGAAATCGCTTCAGATAATTCGGAGAACTGACGGACATAGTTTTCATTGCGCTCAGGATCAATTGGCTGACTATGAACTGTGAATAAAACATGCGTCTGCGCTCGTTTTTCAGCAGGAATCCATTCAACAGCACGCTGTACACGATCTTTATAAACAGCAAGTAATTCTTCATGTAAATGCCAATTTTTCGCCTGAATAACGGTTACATCATGAGAAGCTAATAACGTACTTACCTCCTCATGAAACGCACTAGCAGCAGTAGACATAATTGGATTTACAGGGAGCGTAATAAAAGTGGTAATGCCGTCTTTAAGCATCGTATCAATCACATCTGGAATAGATGGTTCAGTATTTTTGTAGGCGTTATATACTTTGATAGGCTGTGTTACGCGTTGCTGTAAAGCGTGTTCCAGACCTTTCGCAATACGGCTCGTATTGGCTGCTAATGGATCGACACCACCTAATTTTCTAAATTGCGCTGTCACACTTTCAATGACAGGCGGAGGTGGTGTTTTACCCTTCATAATTTTTGTAAAATAAGGTGTCACATCATCTAGAGATTTCGGTGCGCCATAAGCGTAATAAATAATACCAATCATTTTATTTGCTCCTTTTCTTCATTGTAAATTTTTATATGGGTTGCAGTTGCTCATATTTCTATCAGAGCACCGTTTTACTGGTGTAAAGATTGGATGTCCATCTTGCATATAAATTTCCGCATCAATTTCAAAAATGGATTGAAACATTTCTTTGCATACTACACGCCGCGGAGAACCGTCAAAATGTATTTTCCCATTCTTTAATACAATTAGACGTCCGCTATTTTGGGCAGCTTGATTAATATCATGTAACACCATTATCACTGTCATCTTATATTTATCATTTAACTCTTTCACTAGCTCCATCACTTCTAATTGATGAGCAATATCTAGATAGGTTGTTGGTTCATCTAGTAGCAACACTTTCGGATGCTGCGCTACTGTCATGGCAATCCAAGCACGTTGACGTTCACCTCCCGACATTGATGGTAAAACCCGATTTTGGTAATGTTGCAATCCAGTTACATCAATTGCCCAATCAACAATTTCTTTATCCGCTTTTGACAGAACAGTCTTCCCGCCACTATGTGGATGACGCCCTAACTCCACTAACTCGCGTACAGTTAAATCTATTTGATGATTGTTCATTTGTGGGAGCATCGTGAGTGTTTTCGCCACTTCTTTCGTCTTCATTGCATGAATGTTTTGCTCATTTAAATATACTTTACCACTATTTGGTTTTAACAGACGTGATATCACACGTAATAATGTTGATTTCCCCGAGCCATTCGGTCCTATTAAACTAACAACTTCTCCTTCATTAATTTTCAAGTTAATATCCTCTAACTGAAAATTGGTGAACTCATGTTGGTATTGTATATGCTCAGCTCGCAGCAATGGAATTCCCCTTTCTATGAATTAAATATAGAAAATATGGTCCACCGATGAATGCTAGTAATATGCCAACCGGAAACTCAATTGGATCAAATATGGTTCTCGCAATTGTATCTGCGAAAACAACAAGTAAACCACCTGCAAAAGCTGAAGCAGGTAATAAATACTTATGGTCTCCGCCGATAATAAGTCGTAAAATATGTGGTACAACTAAGCCTACAAAACCAACTAAACCAGCAACACTTACGGCAATCCCCGCCAAAAACGTACTCAATGCAATTAAAAAGAATCGACTTCGCTCAACATTGTGTCCTAAAAGGCTTGCCATTTCATCTCCTAAGCGCATAATCCGAATTTGTTTGATGGCGAAGAAGGATAAAATGAATACGACAATGACATAGTAAATAATCATCTTAAATTGCACCCAGCCAACACCTGTTAAACCACCTGACAACCATGGCAATACAGATTGCACACGATCGCTATACAAAATCATTAAGGCATTTGTTCCTGCACCACAAAGTGCATTAATGGCTACCCCAACTAAAATAATGCGCATTGGAGATGTATTACCTTTTTTCACCGACAAAGAATAAACAATCATTGCAGCGACAAAGGCACCTAAAAATGCTGCAATAGGTAAATAGATAATATAGCCAGGAAACACTACCATAACTGCCACAGCCATTATGCCAGCACCTGACGTTATCCCAATAACCCCTGGATCAGCTAATGGATTTTGCATAACACCTTGTAAAATCGAACCTGCAATAGCCAAACAAACTCCAACAATGATACCCGTTATGATACGGGGCATACGGATTTCCCATACAATTCGCCGTGCCAATGTATCTTCTGAATTAAAAATCCCACTAAACACGTCACTTACTGAAAACGAAACTTGCCCAATCATAAGGCTTCCGATACTTACGATGACCAAGAGTATCGGCAAGACAATTAGTGCCATTCTTCGTTTTTTAGCAAGAGGGTGCGCATATTTTTCCTCTTCTACTATCATCGCTATTTCCTCACTAAAAAAATGATTAAGCTGCTTCTTCAGCTGTCTTTAATACGTCACGCATATAGTCAATCGCTTCGATAACTTGAGTGCCCGGATTGTCAAACAAATCTGCTGGTAAAATAATAATTTGATTATTTTTCACTGCATCTAAATTTTTCCACGCAGCATTTTCTTTCAGTTGTTTTTCAAATCCTTCTTTTACAACTGCTGGATTCGCGTGTGTAATAAGCATTATCACTTTTGGGTTACGCTCCACAATTTTCTCTACACTCAAAGTGGCGTAACTTGGATATTTATCTGTCGCCGGTAAATCAGCCGCGATATTTTTTCCTCCTGCATTCTTTAAAATATCCCCGTATAAGGAATTATCCAATGCGGCTAAATATGTACCTGGTGCTCCATAAACGATTAGCGCATCTAACGTTGATTGTGTAGTGCCTTGTCCAATCTTCTCATCAATTTGCGCAACTAACTCATCTGCTTTTGCTGTGTTATTAAATAACACACCATATTTTTTAATCGTATTTTTAATATCATCAATCGAATTCATTGAAGAGTAAACTATTTTTGTACCTGTTGCTTCTACCGTAGTAGCAAATTGCTGGAAGTTAGGTGGCACAATTAGCACTTCCGCATTCAATGCAGCAATTTGCTCAAATGATGGTTCATGTGGGTTGCCTATTTCTTGTATTGCTTTTACTTCGGGCTTCATTTCAGTAGAAATTGTAGGACGCCCAGTAACGTTCGCACCTAACGCGAGCAAAATATCCAGTATTCCTCGATGTAACGTTGCAACAGAACTTGGCGTTGCGGCAAACTCATGCTTATTGCCAAGATCATCAACTAATGTTACCCCCTCTTGTGTTTCAACTTGTTGTTCCTTTTCTTGATTAGTTGATGCATTCACATCCGCTTGTTTACTATCTGTTCCACATGCCGCTAATAATAATGCTAACGTTATGACTAATAAAATTTGAAACCTTTTCATTTTACGATCCACCTTTCTGCTGTTCTCGAATTGAAATTGATAATCATTCTCATACATTTTCTTATGATTTTATTTTAATTAAGAATGATTGTCAACCAACCTTTTTTCAATATTTTTCATTGCACAACCAATTAATGTATGTTTTAATTGATAATGAGAATCGATATCAATAAAATTGGCGTAAAGGAGTCAAGATATATGATTACAGTAACAAACCGTTTTTTAGTAAAAAAAGGTTTTGCTTATAAAATGGCACCACTATTTACATCTGATAAAAATTTATTAAACTGGGATGGTTTTACTAAAGTTGAAGTGAACATTTGCTCAGAACCAGAAGATCACGATGAGATGAACGTAATGATGTTTTGGGATACAATCGAGCAATTTAAAGCATGGCGCGAATCTGATGACTTTATGAAATTACATCGCCGTGAAAGAATTAGTGACAAAGATAACAGCGAATCGTCCCCAATCATAGAAAACCGCGTTGTTATTTCCGAAATTGCTGCTACTTTAGAAAAATAAGCTTTAGCAAATGTTCCTATGCCAAAAATAAAAAGTATAAAAAACTGCAATTCGAATTTAGCTTGAATTGCAGTTTTTCACTATTGGATGAGGAGACACCCTTATCTGAAAAACTCGAGCAACCACCTCATCCAACCTATAGTCAGCGTTGAAGGGATAGTAATAGCGCCTTATTTTATTTTTATTGAATTAAATTAAGTTTACTAATTGTAATGATCGTTTTAAAATTTTCGCCATTTGAGCACGTGTTAAATTACTTTGCGGGTATAAATAGCCATTCGACCCTGTCATAATGTCTTGAGCTTGCAACTCTGAGATGGCTTGTTTCGCGTAGTCTAATACTTTATTAGCATCCTTAAATGATAAAGTATTTGCTGCAACTGTTGCTTTATAGCCTTTGTATTCCAACATACGCATAATCATTGCCGCAACTTGCTGACGTGTAATATTTGCATTCGGATTAAATGTTGTTGCATTTATCCCTCTCACAATGCCCGCCTCTGCTAGTGCTTGTACTTCTTTTTGATACCACTTACCTTTAACATCCGTAAAGGCAGTTTCTTTATTTGATTGAAGCTTGAGCGCTCGAGCCATCATTACTGCAAATTGTGCACGCGTGATATTTCGATTCGGACTAAATGTTGTAGCTGTTGTACCTGTTGTAATACCAGCAGCATATAAAGCTAATATGTCATCCTTACTAAAGACATTTTCAATATCTGTGAAAGGATTGTGAACAACGTTACTAGCGTTATTTTTATCTTCTTCTACAATTTTTGTTTCTTCCTCTAAAGCAGGCACATTAAACGTAAAGAACAATGTATATGCCCCATAACCTAGGCTACCTGAATCGACAAATATTTTCGTGACGCCATTACGATCTTGAACTAATGGTAGACGAATAACGCGCACTTGATCTAATTTCTCACCTTTAGAACTAATGATCTCAATATTTTGTTTCTTACCTTCTGCATCAATATAGGCAATCGTTTCGAAGCCATACGCCTTACCGATTAGAGTCATTTCGATATAACGTTTACCGTCAATTGTTACTAATTCAGCATTCTTAAAGTATGGTGCTAAATAGTTTGTAATAAAATCAGGTATTTTACCATTTGGATCAGCTTCCATTTTATACGTAATTGGCTGACGACTAATTTTATCATCTGCCATTGTCTTCGTTGCTTTTACGTTAGTAACAATTAACCTCGTCGTTGTTCTTGCCTCAAAAACAAGATTATCTAATTTTTCAATATCAAATGAAAGAGTTGCTGCATTCGCCTTAGGTAATAAAGAGGCTGCATTATTGGACCATTTTGCAATTACTTTACCATCTTGTTTGACACTAAATTCCCGTAAATTTTTCACAGCATTTAGTGAAAGCGTAACTTTATATTTGTTATCTTCAAATACTGTATTTACTTTTTGTAGCAATGATGTTATTTCTTTTGCATTTTGAAGAAACTCAAATGTCACGGCTCCTTCTTGATCAAAGTTCCCTCCAGTTCCTTCAATTTTTGTTTCATCTTTTTTAGGTAACTCTTTATTCTTCGGTGGATTACTATTAATTGGACCACCTGTTATTGGGAATGTTGTACTATCACTGATTTTAGACATTGATGCTTCATTAAATTGTAAAAAGATATTATAGTTATGGTGATAGTTTATATCCTCAATATCTACTTTTACCCATGCATTAAGAAGCTCAGCTAAACTTGGTATTTCGAATTGAACGACTCGTAAATCATTGGCGTCGCTAATCGTCGTTGGTGTTACACCGTTCACTGTAAAACCCGTAATCCATGAACTATTTTTTAACGTTAATTGCACTTGATAGGAAGAACCATCTCTTACGACATACGCCGGTTTCACTACATACTGGTCCATCATTGAAATACCCGAACCTGAGCCCCTAATGAAACTATAATCCACTGTATATAGCCCATTCGTTGATTGCGTTGCACTACCAGCCGTTCCACCACCTGTCATCGGCAATGTTGAAACAGGTGCTCCGTCCTTCTTTGTTGCAATTACATTTGCTGTGATTTTGCTATCAGCTGTTACCGCTTCAAAAACTAGATTATCTAGTGTATTCGATTCAAATGTTAGGGCTGCTGTTTTTTGCATGGCAACAGAACCTAGCGATGCCATTTTGTTAGACCATTTTGCAAGTTCTATTCCGTTTTGTTTCACTATAAACGCTTGTAATTTATTGTGTGTATTTAACGACAGCGTAACTTTATATTTATTGTCTTCAAATACTGATTTAGCTGTTTGCAGGAAAGCCTTTATTTCTTGTGCTTGTTGCGGAAAATCAAATTGAACGACACCTTCTTGTTTAAAGCTTTCTTCAGTTCCATCTGCCATTGCTCCGCTATTAGTTGATTGTTCAGCTTTTTCAGTGTTAGAATTGTTATTGCCAGCGGTATTTGATTGATTAGTGTTCTGCCCAGAACTCGATTCATTGCCGTTGGTATTTCCTTTATCATTTCCTGCTTTTACTTCATCTTTATTTTGTTCAAGTGTTTCAGGTTGCTTTGGTGCTTCTTCACAAACACGCTTAGTCTCTGTTACATTGGAGAACGTTAGATAAACAGTATATTGATGATTGTAATTAATAGCTGGAACGACAGGATGAACCCATGCCTCTATCATTTCATCATGGTTATCAATTGCGAATGTGTATGTTTCATTACCATCCGTGTCTTCCGTTCTTTCTATAGCTTCTTTTAATTCGCCTCCTGACTTCACTTTAAAGCCTGTATACCATTCTACATAGGCTTTTGGCACCGTAATAGCGACCATATATTGACCATCTTTTTGTTGTTGAATTGTAACTTCCTTTTTGATGTAGGTATTCATTATTGAATCTTTTGTTTGTGTTTCATCTCGAACATTAAGACTTGCTGAATAGTCTATTGTACAACTAGCATCGGTATTCTCCTCTGCCACTACTTCCATGCCAAAGCCGGGTAATATGGCTCCTAGCATCAGTACTACCATAGCTACATATTGTAGAAATTTCTTCATTAGTCTGACCTCCTGAATATTAAATAAATTTAAATGACAAGAAATTCAGAATCTACAAATAGCTGTTACTCTCCCCCTTTATATTTAAATCTTTCAGTCATACTATCCCCAACACCAAATGACAATCATTCTCAACTAGTTTTAAAAGAAAAACATCTAGTTAATAACATGGATGTTTTTAAGTAACTCTCTTCAATTGAAAACGATTCTCATTTAATTTTAATTATAGCTCTCCCATTATTCTTGTCAAGAAAGTTAAAAATTCGTTGTGAAACGCTGTTCATTCACTGCCTAGTTATTTATCTTTGCGAATTAAGAAGATTAAAAATGGCCCACCGATAATTGCCATTATTGTGGATGCTGGAATTTCTAGTGGCGCTACTAAAATTCTTCCTAGCGTATCGGCTGTCAAAATTAGCAAGGCTCCTGCTAGAGCTGAAAATGGAATCAACCATTTATGATCCGAACCTACTAATCTTCTTGAAATATGGGGTATTAATAGCCCAACAAAAGCAATAACGCCTGCTGTAGCAGTTGAAATCGCTGCAAGTAATACGGCTGTTGCTGCAATAATTAGTCGTGCACGCGTAATATGGAAGCCTAAACTTTTTGCCGTTTTGTCTTGCAAAGTCAATAAATTGCACCACGAAACTAATAAGAAGGAAATAATTAAGCCAATTGCACCGTAAAAGGTTATTAAGCTTACATTACTCCATGTGCGCATGGACAAATTAGAGCCCCCTACACCACCAACCATAATATTCATATAGCTACATAACGTAACAAATGCTTCTGTCAGACCCGTAAACATTGCATTAATCGCAATACCTACTAAAATAATTTTTAAAGGATTTAACCCCGACTTCCATGACAACGTAAATACTAAAAAACAAGCAAATGCTCCTCCTAAAAATGCCAATAATGGCGTAAAGAAAAACATCGTTGGAAATAATGTAATAACTAATAATTGAACAAACGATGCGCCTGCTGAAATACCAATTACACCGGCATCCGCTAATGGATTACGCATGACCGCCTGCAATAATACGCCTGCAACTGATAATGCCGCACCTGCAAATAAAGCGACAATTATTCTTGGGAAGCGTAAATCTTTAATAACTGTGTAATCCGCATTTTCTTCACCAAAAAAAGCTCTAATAAACTCTAGCATATCCATTTTAATAGAGCCTGTAATCGCCGAATAAATAATAACGGCGACCAGTAAAACACTTACAACTATAAAACTACTAATTTTTTTGTTCATCTATACCCTCAACATTTCCCATTATGGATACATAATGTCAATTAGTTCTTCTAGTGCTTGAGGCACTGCAAGCGTTGCAGTTGTTCCAAATACTGGCTCTTCTAAATCATACACACGGCCATTTTTCACAGCGTCAAAATGCTTCCATATATCATTCGTTGCAAATTCCTCATTAAACATTTCCACTACTTGGTCTGGGATGCCATGTGCCAGACGTAATATAATGTCTGGATTGCTTTGCTGTAAAAATTCCGTATTGGATGGTAAATATTCGGGCTCTTGACCAGTCATGACATTTTGACCCCCAGCCATTCTCACTAAATCCCCAATATAAGAATTTTCTGTAGCAACCAAATAACTTCCTGGAATCCCTAGCAAAATTAACACTTTAGGTGATTCGTTTAATTCCACTTTCATGCGAAGGGCTGCAATCTTTCCTTCTAGCTCCGATACTAGCTTATTTGCCTCTTTTGAACGGTCATATTTTTCACCAATTTCTAAAATTGCCGCTTTCATATTATCAATACTTTGTAAATTGACATATGAAGCATTGATTCCGACTTCCTCAAATGTATTTTTTAAATCAGCTTCTAATGTTGTAACAGAAGATACTTCTGTTGGGTTCAAGGATTTTACAATTTCCATATCCGGGGACATTGGATTACCGATTTGCGGCAAATCCTTATATCGTTCCGGCAAATCATACATCGTTGTAGGAACGGCAATCGCCTCTAAATCCAGTGCAGCTAATATATGTGAGACTGCAACTGTCGTTGGAATAATGCGATTTTGATTTTCTTCTTCAGCGACAATATTGCTTTCATTATTGACATCTTCGGCTTGATTTTTCCTTTCCGTAGTGGCAGCACTACATGCTAAAAGAATAATCGTCATACTAAAAAGCCCAATCATCAGTAGCAGTCCATGAATTGCCTTCAAAATTTTTATTTTCACCATGTCCACTCTCTCCTTTGAAAAAACACCCTACCCTACTTAAATGAGTAGAGTAGGGTGCTTTAGCAATACATCAAATGAATTTTTCTTCCTTTGATCGTTTCCTTACATTAAATAATAGAATTCCACTTAAACCGAACAACAATAGTAAGCTAAATGGAAAAATATCATTTGTTTGAGGATTTGTTACTTTGTTTTGAGCTGACGAAGTATTTATGACACCACTATTATTTGTTGTTGTATCCTTGTTGTTATTATTTTGTACTACAGCACTTGCCACCGCACTACCATCTTCATTTTTTAATGAAGAGGCATCCCATACAAAATCTACTGTATATTCATGATAATAATTTAAGTCATCAATATCGACCTTCATCGTAATAGGCGTAGGTGTTGTATAAGAAGGAAGCGCAAATTCCACGATACGTGTATCCTCTTCCTTATTTTCGCTAACCACTTTATTACCGCCTGTACTAGATTCAAATTTCGTTATCCAACCACTTTTTTTCATCTTCAGCTGTAATACTTGAGAGCCATTTTTCACAATTAGTGTCCCAGGCTTCAAAAAATAATCATTTGCGATGGAAGCAGATGAAGAATTCGGTTTGTTCACCTGATAGTCGATTGTGTATTTCCCATCTGCAAGTGCAGCATATACATCGTTAGTTGGCGTAACTAAAATTGCTAACAAGGATACTAACATTGAAACTAAAAATAACTTTTTGATAGTAAAACCCCCTTGTAATTAGTAATTATTGTCGAAAATTTAGAAATAAAAGGGATAAAAATATCCCTTTTATTCTGCGTGTTCGACATCTATTTAAATGATAATGATAATCATTATCACCTTATTTAAATAATATTATGGATAATTTAAGTTGTCAATATATAAAATACTTCGTTTTTTTTTAAGTATTTCGTCAAACTTCTTATACTCGGAGTGATGATACCAAAAAGTCAAATTTATGTAGGAATAGCGCAATTCCCATTTTGCTTTCCTTCAATCCATAAAATATTGACACCTTACTAACCATTGGTTATTATATAACCAATGGTTAGTAAATGGAGAAAGTAGGTAATACAATGAAAAGTAAACAGGCGGAACGGTCAGAAGAAACAAAAAAGCAAATCGTCGAATCAGCCGGAAGGTTATTTTCTGAACAAGGATACGATGCAGTGACAATACGAGCAATTGCCAAGGATGCTGGATGTTCGCATACAACCATTTATCTTTACTTTAAAGACAAGGAAGCATTATTACATCAGCTATCTATGCCCCCTCTTCAGGCGCTACACCAACAATTTTTGTCTCTTTCGCGCTTACGTACATTATCTTCAGAAGATAAATTGAAGCAAATTAGTCTTACATATATTCACTTTTGCCTAAAGAACCGCAATTTGTATGATATTTTCTTCAATACCAAGTCAACGCGGGTAGATGAAGAAGACCCAAAACTTGAGATTAATCGACTGCGCATAGAACTCTTTGAAATAATGAAGGCAATCATTCGGGAATGTTTGGCTATTTCGAACGAGGAACAACTATTAGCTTTTGCCCGAATTTATTACTACAACCTAAATGGCATTTTAAGTACTTACTCGTATCAACATGAACCGCTTGCCGTTTTAATGGAAAGATTAACACCGACATTTGAACTTGCCATCGAAATTCTACTTTTAGGCTTTACAGAAAAATTAAATGGGGGTATGGATAATGAAAGCTAAACAAATCTCTGAACATATTTGGAGCTTAAAAACGTGGATGATTGTGCCGATTCATGTGTGGGTAGTAATCGAGGAGGATGGTGTCACGTTAGTGGATGCGGGGATGCCGATGATGGCTAAAGGGATTATGAAATTTATTAAACAGTTGGATGCTGGCCCTTTGCGTCGAATTCTCTTAACACATGGACACGCCGATCATGTTGGCGCAATAAAGTCCCTACTCACTCATAATCAAGTACCCGTATACGCGCACGCTATAGAAATACCTTATATGGAAGGTGAAGTACTTTATCCGAAAAGAAAGAAACTTGAAAATAATGTACCTCCACAATTAGCTCAACCGCTCCTAGAGAGTACGCATGGAACGTTACAAACAATGGCAGGGCTTACCCCCTATTTAACACCCGGTCATTCTCCAGGACACGTTGTTTATTATCATGAAAAAGATCAAGTCCTGCTCGCGGGCGACCTTTTCAACGCTAAAAAAGGAAAGCTCCATCCACCAATGTTTACTCCTTTTATGGATGAAGCATTACAAAGCAGTTTAATTGGGAAAGAATTAAACCCCGAGCGATTAGAAGTTTGTCATGGCAACACCGTATTTCGACCGGCAGAGCAACTAGACGAATATATTCAACAAGCAACAAAAAAATTAGAGCGTTAGTTTTAGCATGAGAAGGATACCAGCAAAACATGGGGGTTCCTTCTTTTGTGTTTTTGACTCTAGCTATTAATCGTTACCCATACTTGATATCTGTCTACCGTTCTTGCTGTACGAATTGTAAATTCTTTTATCTCTGCCAATCGAAAGGCTAAAGAATAGGCGATTTTATAATCAGGTGTATCATAGCCATTATAAAGTCGCGCATACATCTCATTTGCTATTGAATCCGCCCACACTTCAGCCTCATACAATGAATCAAACAGCAGCTCTTCGACATTCCATTGAATTGTCATGTTAATCAACCTTTCCCTCCAATTTTAGTGTAGTTCACAAATGATAGGAGCTTGACGCAAAGATTTATAACGTATATAAAATAAAACGGAAGCCAATAAAATTTCCCTGGCAACCGTGTAAACTTGCAGATACTTTTATCTATTATTATTTAAAGTGACAACAACCATTAAAACAATCAGCATTAAATAGATTGTAAGTGGAACCCATTCATCTTGTTTCTTCCAAATCACTAAATAACCCAAATATATACTGATTACATTTATAGGAATGCAAAAAAATATAAGGATCAATAGATGCTGTTTTTTCATTATTACAACCCTCACTTCCTTATCATTGAGGGGTAATATTATAAATGGTTGCCCAAGTCATATCGACAATAACACCGCTACCTTTATTATTAGCATTTAAACGCTCCGAAAGTAGCCAGAAGTATCCGGATGTCAACCCAGGAATAGCACTAACGGCAATTAAAGGAGGAAACCAACCCCCAATTACAGTAAGACTCACTGCAGTTATAGCACCACTTGCTGCTATTGTACCTGCTTGCGAACTAACTTTAGCAGTATCACAACTATTTAATTTTGTTTTATAACCCCACCAAAAATATTCAGGTGATGTCGTTACACCTCTACACCATGCAGACCGCTTAAGCGTATTGCTTTGATATTCATTATTATTTGATAGAGTTTGAATAGTTAAATCTGGCGATACACGAATGGCATTTATTTCGACCTGTTGGTTTAAAAAAACAAAATACTCTAGTTGCCCTTTAATTAATACAGAATCAATTCCTGCTTCACTTGCACCGTTTTCATTAAGGACTAATAAGCCATCTTCAACATGGACGAAAGGCTCTAACGATAGAATATCTTCAAAAGTATAGTCTTGAAAGTCCTCTATATTCTTATTTTCTATTTCAGAAGGTCCATAACTTTGAGCTACTACCGGATTTACAGTAGGAAGCAAAAAAATTGTTAGTAATGCTAAAATAAATATTTTACGCAATTTCAATTCCTCCATTCATGTAAATAAATTTAGAAAATAAAATTATTTAACATGATTATAAAATGGAGTACAACATAAAAAAAGTATAATTTATCGAAAATTCAGTGAAATGAATATATTCCTTATTTTTAAAAAAATAACATTGACAGCAATATGTTCCACATTTATTTATAAAAAAACTTGATTACAATGCGCTCTCAAAAAGTTTACAAAGTGGATTGTTGCCTTCTTTCGTTGCCATCGATTTTTATAATTAGACTTTTTTTGGACTCTCCCTCTAATTCGAAGTGCCTCATGTAAAATGTCACAATCGTGTGATTCAAAATCTTTGAGAACTTCTTCACAGGCCAGTTCCTTTGACGTTATCTTCCCTGTTTTCAAAGTATAGTAGATGCGACATTCGGTTAGGACAATAAATTCAATCCAAGAATCGAATAAAAACAAATAGCTTTTGGAAACTTTACTCGCTATATATTGATTAAGATTGTAATCCATCTCCTGCATAATATCCTGCCAATCGATGCTTGTGTAATACGTAGAAAAATCTGGACCTTGTACTACATATGAATGATGAACGAGCTGATAAATTGCCACTTTCATAAGCCTTCTTTTCCCTTTACACTTCGTCCCCTTAAAATATAGGAAAGCGCTATGTAAAGGTAATTGCATCTGATCATCTAAAAATAAATACTCGCATTCAAACTTTCTGACCAATGGATAATCAGCACTCAGTTCTTTATGAAGTGACGTTACTTTGCATACCTCTTCCTCTGACAATTCTCTATCCAAAATTGTCACAAAATCAATATCGCTACTTTCTGGATGAAAGGCATTTAAAACAGTTGAACCATAGACATACACACCAACAACTTGATTAGGAAACATGTCATTCAACCGACTATTGTAGCGCATCATTACTTCTTTGACTTCCTTATGTATCATGTTTTTTACTCCTTTTGTTATTACACTAATTATAATACATATATTGGCATTTACTACAAGTATTGTGTCGTATTTTTTTGGCAGGAGTATATGTTCTATTGTTAAGCACCTTACTTAACCTCAGATTATTGGCAATAAAAAAATAAACGGTAGCCAAGGAATTTTTCCACAGACCACCGTTTATATTATTATTTCTATTATAAGCAGTATTACCTCAACGGAATTGCTAATATATCTTGGTTTGCATTAGGAATAGGTTGAGGATAAAAAACGTCGCTTTCTCCAGTAGATTGATTTATATATATTTTTGCTTCTTTGTATTGTTGTCTTAATCGTTTTTCAAAAACTTGTGGTGTCATATCTTGAATGCTATTAAAAAACAGTTCTTTGTTTTCTTCTGGTACATACATTTCAATCCCATATTCATTACTTAGGTTAGCCAATATTTTTTTGTACGGTATGAGTAAAAGCTCTATATCGTTGTCCGATGTAGGCTCAGCATTAAAATGAGTGGTTGAACAAAAAATAGTAACCATTATACAAATCAATGTAATATTTATACCTTTTTTCATTCGTTTCCTCTCCCTTATTTATCTGTCAAACTTCTGTAGCTTAAAAATATAATGGTAGGTTTGTTCCAACTAAATACTTCAATTAATTTGCATAAAATGTATATGATGCAGTTAGAGAAAGTGCAAGTGACACTCCATAAGCATTTTCAGGATGTCCTCTTAGGTAGACTGTACAACTTTTTGAATCACTGCTTAATTTATGTGAAGCATCATCAACTTGCCAATGATAGCCTGTATAAGTAGATGGCCAAGTTGTTCCATATGATTTTATACTTTGGTATATGTAAGTACCCGGATTACCAGTTGCACTAAAAATTTTTGAGTTCAAGTACATTGAAGAATTGTATCGTAAGGCTACTTGTTGTGTAATATCTTCATTTATAGATAATGGTGAAATTAGATAGTTGCTATTAGAATCCATATCATTATAAAAATTTCCTAAAAAATCTTTATACTGTTCTCTTAATATTTTTTCTAATTCCTCTGGACTCATATCTCTTACATTGTTATAAAAATGATCCATTTTTTCAGGATTAATATAAAATTCTACTCCATATTCATTAGTCAGTTTATCCATCACTTCCTGATATGGACTAATAAACTTCTCGGGGTTAACATTTTCACTCGCAGAAACATAGGTAATTAATGATAAAGAAATGCTTAAACATAAAAAAGACGCAAACAATAACTTTGCAATATTTTTCATAGTATTCCCCCTATTATTAATTTGCCTATATTAAAACATGAAATATGTAGTTTTCAACTTAAATATCTTACGCATTTTCTTTAATATATTATGATTTTTATGGGCTTACACAAATTGTGTTAAATTGCTAAATAACCGGACAATACACCTCTAACATTCTCATTCAATAAAAAACTGCACAATGTAGCCAAACTCTTACTATCGTATATTGACAAAACAACTCAACGAAACCATATTTTAATAATTGATATCGTTTATTAAAGTAATAGATAATAAAGTGGATTAAATCTATTACAAAGGAAGAAAGTAATGAAGAATCCATTAAAAAAATATTTGATCATACCAGCTATGCTCACTACATTATTAGCTACTCCGTTTAGTGTTAACGCCTCAGCGAATGATATACATATGTCATATTTATACAACGGAAATACTAGCTCATTCATAAAAAATATAGATATGACTCAAGGTGCGTTAAATACGGCGACACCCAACTTTTTTAATTTAAATGCAGATGGCAGTTTGAATGCTACGATTGATAAAAGTTTAGTCGATGCATTACATAATAGAGGATTAAAAGTTGTGCCATTCATTTCTAATCATTGGGACCGTAAATTGGCACAAATCGCAATGACAAATCGAGAAACATTGTCTACTCAAATCGTCAATTCTGTTGTGAAAAATAATTTAGATGGCATCGATATTGATATAGAAAATTTAAACGATACAAATAAGGAAGAGTTTACAGATTTCATCCGATTATTACGTGAAAAAATGCCTAATAATAAAACATTATCCATAGCAGTTGCTGCAAATCCATATGGATGGACAACAGGGTGGCATGGTTCTTATGATTATACGAAACTAAGTGAGTATAGCGATTATTTAATGTTGATGGCATATGATGAAAGCTATAATGGTGGTTCAGTTGGTCCTGTCGCAAGTTTATCATTTGTTGAAAATTCGATTAAATATTTATTAGATAAAGGGATTCATTCAAATAAAATAGTTTTAGGCCTCCCTTTTTACGGACGAATTTGGAAGGATGATGTAGAAATTGGAGGCGACGGCATTGCTAATAATGCCGTAAAATCTATTGTGAATAGCCATAATGGAAAATTTTATTTTGATAATACTTCAAAATCTGCATTTGCCAAATTTACAGTAAAAAGCAGTGACTCTCCTACTTATATCGCTGGCAAAAAGCTTGTACCGGGAAATTACACGATATGGTACGAAAATGATTTATCTTTAAAATATAAGTTAAGGCTTGTAGAGAAATATCATTTAAGAGGAACAGGTAGTTGGGAGTTAAGTCAGGCGGATAATGGTATTTGGAAATTTTATTCTTCTTGGGCTAATGGGGAACATAACTTTATCGATACAGAAAATCATTGGGCAGAACAAGATATAATGGCCCTTTACCGAAAAGGCTGGATTAACGGCAAAAACGAATACACTTACGATCCAAATGGTAATTTAACAAGAGCTCAGGCTACTACTATTCTAATTAATGCCATCGGTTTAGACAAAACGAACGAAACTGTGCCTAATCATTTCAAGGATGTGCCAGCAAATCATTGGGCAAAACGTGCTATTGAAATTGCCTATAAGTATCATATTGTGAATGGAACAAAAGAAAACATTTTCGATCCAAATGCCAATATTACAAGAGCACAATTAGCAAGTATATTATCGAGAGTATTAAATTATCCTTTACCACAGGATGAGTCCAGTTTTTATGATGTTCCAAACGATTTCTGGGCATATGCAGATATTTTAAAATTAAGTTGTAAAGGCATTATTAAGGGAAAAGAAGATGGAGGATTTTATCCATTTGATCATGTCACGAGAGGTCAAATGGCAGCGATGGTCAACCGAGCAAGTGCAGATTTAGAAAAGTATGCAGTAAAACACTAAATCCCTTCACAATAGTTGATCGTAACTTAACTAGTTTAAATAAAACAAACAGTAATAAAATGATTCAATGCAAAACCTTCAAACTAATCTGTAATATGAAAAACAAGTAATTGTACTTGATCGTTTCTTACATCATAGCTTGCACATATAATAAAAATGTACATTACTAAATTCAATTTTAATAGTGTACATTTTTATATTTTGCTTAACATTGGGGGCGTGCATTTAGTGCTTATGTTCAACATTATGACAACTGAAAGTACAAGGCTATAGCTCATAATCAAAAGAATTACATATCTCCCACCATTAAAAGTAAGAATCATTTCATCGTCCAGTCCTGACTCAAAATGATTAGAAATAGCTATGCGGCAATCATAGCGACTTTTTTCTGGCAGTGTGGTATATGGGTCTCCCCTGGGAACATCGAACATCATTTTATCCTGTTCAAATAACCCTCTTACATTCGACAAAGAGTCCTCTCCAAACATCGGGCATTCCATTCTTGTAGGAACAAATATTCTACCTATTTACTGTTGTGCACATTGTAAATTTAACAACTTGTACTTTTGTTAATATCGATAGCCAACTACTGTGTAAACAGCAGGCTTCTAACCTCCGAATGCATCAATATCAACAGTTGGGAAAGTAATAAATTTCTACATAGATAAGTAATATTCTACTTTGTTCTCCAAATATTCTATTGTTATACTTTAGGCCATCTATTATGATTATTTATTAAAGGGGTGTTGTAATGAAAAAGTCTCGGAGTATTGCTTTAAAGCTATCTTCCCTAATTATCGGCGTATTTTTAGTATTATTTCTTGCTTATACTTTGTTGTCAGGTGTTATTTTAAAGAATCAGAGTGTTGATGATGCAGAAAGTGCAACACTTCAAACTGCTGAATATTCTGCAGCAATAATGAGTGAACGTTTCCAAAAAACAAACACTACATTACTGACGACAAAACATATTATTGAAAGTCTAGAGAAAAGTGGGCAACTTTCTGGAGAAGCCATAATAAAAATTATGGAAGCAAATTTGCTCAATAGTGAAGATTTACTCGGAGTAGGGGCTGTATTTGAAGAGAACTCTGCAACGATAGAGCCAACAGTAAGTGATAAATTAGTAGATACAGAAAATCGCTTTATCCCTTATTTAAGTAAGGATGGAAGTTCGATAACAAAATCTCCTATTGAAGGCCTCGAAGATAAGAATGTTTCAGAGTGGTATTGGGTACCAAAGGAAGAAAGACGAGCAGTTTTAACAGAGCCATATGATTATAATGTAAATGGAAATACAGTACTAATGACTACAATTGCTGTACCTGTAGTCAATTCTTCAGGAGCAGTTTTTGGCGTATTGACAGCTGATTTATCCATTGATTATTTAAATGGATTAACAGAGTCCGTAAAGCCAGATGGTGGCTATGCAGCAATTATTACAAATAACGGTATTTTAACTACCAATAGTTTTGCTGATTCACTAAACGGATTAAATATGCAGGATACTTTGGATTGGTCAAGTATTAAACAAGCGTTGGATAATGGCGAGCTAAAAAATTTGTATATAGATTCCAAAGAGCTTAAGGAAAATTCGTTTAATGTTTTTGCACCGATGATATTAGATGGCATTGATGAAACTTGGACCGTACAATTAGTGTTGCCAGAATCTAAAATACTAGAAACTTTTAATCAAGTTCTTATCTATACCATTATTGCTTCAATTATTATGGTTATTCTAATGTCGGCTGCTAGTGCGATATTTATCTATAAACAACTGAAGCCGTTAAAGATTTTACGTGTATCTATTGAAACAGCAGCAGAGGGTGACTTAACTCACAAAGTAGATGAAAAATTTATTAAACCTGATGAGATTGGTGCTGTTGCATTAGCCTATAATAACATGCTAGATCAAACGAATAGTGCTATTCAATCGGTGTTAGATTCTACTACATTGCTTAACCAATCATCCAATAATGTTCATGAAGCTTTTAATGAAATCGTTGTTTCAAGTGTAGAAGTCTCAACAGCAATTGATGAAATTGCTAAAGGAACTTCGAAGCAATCAGAGGATACAGAAGAGACAAATTATCGAATGATTGACTTATCTGATCAAATTGATGCTATTACAAACCTATCGAATGAAATGGATGAGCTATCGAATAAAACAAGAGCTACTACAGATAAAGGAATGCAAGAAGTGGAAAGCTTACGTGAACGTAATGAAGAAACGAACGCAATGAATGGGCGCATTCAACAACAAATGGAGTCATTGGCCTCTAATATTGCCAACATTAATCAAATTATCTCGTCCATTCAAGGTATTACAGAGCAAACAAATTTATTAGCCTTAAATGCTAGTATAGAAGCCGCTCGTGCGGGTGAACATGGGAAAGGTTTTGCTGTTGTGGCTGAGGAAGTACGAAAGCTAGCGGAGCAATCCAAAAATGAAACAGAAGTTATTCAGAAAACGGTAGCTAGCATTTTAGAGAATTCCCAGCAAACCGTTGCTGTAATCGCTGCAAACGGTGATTTAATGAGGGCTCAAAATGAATCTGTGCAAAGCACTGAACTAGCATTTAAAGAAAATAGCGAGCTTTCACGTTCTATTGCAACATCCATTACTGAGCTAATGACTAAACTTTCTTCTATGTTAGAGCATAAAGATCAGGCAATTATGGCGATTCAAAGTATATCTGCTATATCGGAGGAGACTGCGGCCTCTGCCGAACAAGTAAGTGCATCTGCTATCGATCAACAAGCAGAGTTACAAAAAGTGGCACAGTCTATTGATAATATGGAAAAGACCTCAAGTGAATTACAAGAGGTTGTTAATCGATTTAAGCTTATTGGATAATTGTTAAGAATGACTGCTAGTTAGGTATGTAACTATCTACAGCAGTCTTTTTTCTGCAAAGTTTATAGAAGATAGTTTTGAGCAAGTAGAGAAACAGCACCTTTTATACTAAGTTAAAAGGTGCTGTTTCTCTTCTAAGGAAAACCCCCTTTACTTATGTTACGGTTCACCGTATCACATATTTCCCTCTCACAAATGCCTCCGGACATTGGGGGTTTTATTTGCCAGCATAAATGTATTAGTAGCATCTTAAATTTAACGGCATTGATTAGTAAAGGTTTCTAGTTTAAACATAATTCTCACTAAATGAACCTGCTATGTATTTTTATCATAACGGCTCTCATCTTTTATTTTCGGAACAAATCACCATCTAAAATTCCTCTCATATTCTATAACTAGACCTATTTTGAGGGGGAAAAATTATGGGGATTGAACTGACTGCTCTCCATTGGATTTATGTTGTATTTATTGTCCTAATTATTGGCTTTATGGTGAAACGTCGGGATACCACCCTCATCTGCATCATTGGCATATTCCTACTAGCAATTGTTGCTACAGGTGATCTTACTTCATCTATAAGTGGTGTCTTTAACAGCTTTATTTATGCGATTACTGAGCTGTTATCTACTATTCTAATTATTTCCATTATTGTTGCGATGAGCCGCGTCTTAATGGCTTCCGGCATAAACGAGGTCATGGTTGCACCATTTACAAAAATTATTAAAACACCGACACTCGCCTATTGGACGATTGGTATTTTAATGATGATTATTTCTTGGTTTTTCTGGCCGTCTCCTGCTGTTGCATTATTAGGGGCCGTACTCTTACCTGTAGCCATTCGAGCAGGTTTACCTGCACTAGGTGTAGCCATGGCGATGAATTTATTTGGACACGGAATTGCTTTGTCGAGTGATTTTGTTATTCAAGGAGCTCCAAAGTTAACAGCCGATGCAGCGGGAATTCCCGTTGGTGATGTGGTAGCTGCCAGTATCCCACTTGTCATTACGATGGGGCTAGTGACAACGATTGCCGCTTTTATCTTATTAAAAAGGGATATGAAACGGGGAACACTTCATTTAAAAAGTGCGCATGAAACAAGTGATGGTATGGAACAAGTGAAAGATGAGCATTTACTAACACGCGCACAAAAACGTTTTTTTGCCATACTTATTCCAATCACGTTCCTACTTGATGTGATTGCCATGTCAGTTTTGAAGTTACAAGGTGGTGATGCCACTGCACTTATTGGCGGAACGGCAGTCTTTATTTTGTTAGTGCTCTGTCTGGTCGCTCATAAAAAACAAGGATTTGAGAAATCCACCAGTTATTTAATTCAAGGTTTCCAATTTGGCTTTAAAGTATTTGGCCCTGTCATCCCGATTGCCGCTTTCTTCTATCTCGGGGACTCAGGATTCACTCAAATTATTGGTGACTACCTCCCTGCCGCTTCGCATGGCATTGTCAACGATCTAGGCGTTGGCTTAGCAGCCGCGGTACCTTTAACGAAAGAAATTGCCGTCGTGACCCTCGCCGTCGTAGGAGCCATTACAGGATTAGATGGCTCCGGCTTCTCTGGCATATCGTTAGCCGGCTCTGTCGGTAGTTTATTCGGCAATGCCATTGGCGGCGGAACAGCAACATTGACCGCTCTCGGCCAAATCACTGCCATATGGGTTGGTGGTGGTACACCGTCACCAATGGAAGACATATAATAAAGAGGCCTTTTATACAAGGCGTCAATTTAAAGCAAAACGCAAAGAATTCGAATAAAATAAAAAAACGGCTTGAAATGATCAAGCCGAAAATAAAAAGAGAGAGGTTAAATTATTAGTTAATTTATTATGCTACTTTGTATATTTATTATACTAATTTATCTTTTAAAGCATCTGTTAAAGTTTGGGAAAAGTTTATACCTTGTTTTATACCTAAATCGTTTAAATAGCTAGGAATAGTTAACGTTTTCTTTACTGGTGTACAATCTAAAGCTTTCTTATGTGCCTCTATATCAACATCTACAAGTGTTACAATATCTTCTTCTTTTGCCTTGAAAGATACAGTATACGGTTTATTTATTGCTTCATCGGCAAACACTATGGCATTACCTATATAATCCCTTGCATATTCAATTGCTTCAGCAATAGTTTCCCCTTGAGTAATCCCGTCAATATCAGGAATTGTCACTAAGTGAAAGCCGTCTGCTGATAATGGTGAAATAACCACAGGATAAACGACAACATTTTTCATTTTTACCCTTCTTTCGATTCTATTTTAATGGGCTTTAAACCACCCCTTTTACAGCTTGTGCTTCTTGATTAGCCCTTTTGCTAAATCTTCATTAACTTCTCTATGCCTTGGGATTTGTTCTTTCTTGCCGGTTGGTGACACCCATATGTCATGTTTGCCACCATGGGTTAAGAATTTCCACCCTTTAGCCGAGAAGCGTTTCTCTAACTCTCTCTTTTTCATTATTTTACCCCTTTCGACTATACGTATATTATACGTATCAATATAAAAGGAGTAAAGTGATTAATACGTATTTTCTACGTATAGATAAAATTTTATGCAGTAGATGATTGATATATGAAATGGAAAATTTCACTTAAACTAACCTTTATAATTACAACTCATCAGATGCAACAAAACAAAGCCCAGGCTCAAAATCTTCGAGTACCTGGGCTTTACACAATATATGCATGTTTTTCCTACTAATTTAACACGTTAATAAATCGGTTTTAAAATACCTATTGGAAGCCATTTGCATTGTTCGTCTTTTGCTGCTGGGTCTTCTTTTACACATAGAAATGCATTAATGGAATCACTCACTGAATATACTATGCTACCTTTTGGCATCGCTTTTTCCGTTTTGGAACCTTCTAATGGATAGGTTTTCGCATCAGAGTCTTCCGTTACTTCATAACGAACACCAGCTTTTTTAAATTTTGTATCAAGAACTTTCATATCTGAACCAGGATAATGCTTTTCGCACTTTAAGCCATTTCCAGTGTCCCTACAATATCTCAACATTTGATCACCGTTCATATCTGAGATGTTAGTATCACGCCATTCCGTAAACATTTTTCCATATTCACCGCTGTTACGATTGATATTGATATACGTTACATTTGCATAGAAAGATGCGCGAATTTTCATCGGTATCTCTTTAAAAACTACTAGATTTGTTGCTTGTACACGATATGGCCCCATTTGATAAAATGTTTTGCCATCATATTTTTCAATTTCATACGTTTTAAAATAATTATTGCGCTTCACCACTAACGAATCAAATGTACCATCTTCATTTTTCTTATAAATTTTAATATCTTTTGTAAACGTCATTTTCCCCGTTTGGTCTTTATGCACCTCGGCTCCATCAAACCTAATAGCCTCTGATTTTGTTGGATTCACTATCGCCAACAGTAATGCTGCTACAAACACAAAAAATAATTTCTTCATTTTGCTCCTCCTACTTTGTTTTATATTAATTACTTTATCTACTAATATCGTAATATTTTATCAATACAAATGCATTATGTCAAAAATATAACAAAAGTAGCGTGTTTTTCCACAATTTATTTATATCCATTACCCTTTTAATCAAATTTCAAACAATTAGGTTGTTATTTCCATCTAATAACAATAGAAAACTGGTGTCAGTTTAATGGATCGTAATCAACGTATTATCAAAAATAGAAAGGTCTATTACTCAAATCGTGTGACTGTGCTATTTCGCGCAATCGTCTTTATAAACCGTAATACCACCTACAGTTAGATCCTTTAATGTTACCTTCCTTCCGTACTCCCGAGACAGTATACTTTCAATAATCGGCAATAATTTACGAACCTTTTCTTCCGTCATTTTGACTGCCGTCATCCCTCTCACTCCTTTTTATCACAATATGTCGAATGGGCTTGTCACTTTCGTCACCTCTCACCCTTGCCATAATAATGTTCCATGCTAAATCCATTTTTGCGCCCCCGTTATATGCCTTTTCTGGTAAAATAACTGTAGAAAGGAAGGTGGTTGAAAATTTCGACATTAGAAAATGTGAAATTTTCTGTCGGTTTAACACAATTTATTGATTTTACCGTTAGGCAAACCATGCTGGCAAAGATGAACAAGGTTAATGACATTAAAAATCAAGGTGATTATCATCCTGTAAAAGATCATTGGAAGCAGTTGCGCGAACGTATTAAATTATGCTATGAGCAACATCAGTCTCTTGATCAATTAGATTCATTACTAACTGAAGTTCATGAACGAAAAATCAATTCCTATACCGAAGCCATAAAAGCATTAAAAAAATTTACACGGAACAAGAAAATTGAATGGTTTGATCCACCAAAATCTATGTGGACATCTACTAATGGCTTAGTTGTGCGTTCCTCTCCTGAACTCGGTTTAGTAATTGACGGCGTTCCACACTTAATAAAATTATTTTTTAAAGGGAGCACGGAAAAAATTAATGAACGCAATATTCAACCGATCCTAACTTTAATGTTAGAAGCACAAGCGAAAGATCCTTATCCACCAAACATTGTATTTGCTGTGTTAAACGTGAAAACAGCTAAATTACATGTAGCCACGCAAGCAAACCCTAAAATCCTTCAAGCACTTCAACTGGAAGCACAAACATTTGAAAATATTTGGAGAAGCTAAATTTTCTAATGTACATTGAGCTCTAAATCCAACTTCCATCATCACACTACAATATGTAAAAATCAGCGAAATCGTTAGTAAGGTTCCCTTGATTCATTAACTGAAAGGCTAGAGCCTGGGCATATAACAGGCTCTTCCCATTATCACCTACGCTATAAATTCCGCAGTTACCTATATAAATTAACAATACTTCTTTAGATAAATTTTTTTAACTAATAAAGAACATACGTCCGAATATAGAAGAATGATTTATTCATTTGAAAAATATATAAAAGAAAGGAAACCTCATAAGGAGGAATAACCGATGAAATGCGTCATCTATGTTCGCGTCAGTACCGACGAACAGGCGAAGCATGGGTTTTCGATTGCTGCCCAAATCGAGAAGTTAGAGGCTTATTGTGTATCACAAGGATGGGACATTGTTGAGGCGCCTTACGTCGATGATGGCTATTCTGCGAAAGATTTAAATCGCCCCCATTTTCAAGCGATGTTAGAACGCATTCAGCAAGGTGGCATCGATGTTTTACTCGTCTATAAGCTGGATCGTTTAACTCGCTCTGTGCCTGATTTGCATACGATTTTAGCTGAATTGGAGCAATCCGATTGTAAGTTCAAATCTGCTACCGAAGTGTACGATACGACCAATGCAATGGGACGGTTGTTTATTACGTTAGTAGCGGCGATTGCGCAATGGGAGCGAGAAAATACCGCCGAACGGGTGCGTTTTGGTATGGAAAAGAAAGTGAGATTGGGCTACTGGAAAGGTGGCACCCCTCCCTACGGCTATCAAGTAGTAAATGGTGAATTACTGATTGATCAAGCTGAAGCGCAAATTGTAAAGGAAATATTTACATTAGCGAAAACATTAGGGTTTTACACGATTGCCCGGCAATTAACGAGTAAGGGCGTTCCTACTCGTAAAGGCGGACAATGGCATGTTGATAGTGTGCGGGATATTGCGAATAATCCGACGTATGCGGGTTTTTTAATGTTTAGCTTGAATCCGAAAGACATTAAAAAACCACCGCGTGAACGGGTGCTATTTGAAGGCCATCATAAGCGTATTATCGATCGCGATGAATTTTGGGCACTACAAGATTTGCTCGATAAACGGAGAACATTAGGCGGGAAACGGGAAACGAGCAATTACTATTTTTCCTCGTTACTAAAGTGTGCACGCTGTGGTCACTCGATGTCCGGTCATAAAGCAGGCAAGAAAAAAACGTACCGATGTTCTGGCAAGAAAGCCGGCAAAGCTTGTACTAGTCATATGATTTTAGAAAGCAATTTAGTGCAAACCATATTTACGCAATGGGATGACTTGGTCGGTGGCCATTTTACAAGTAATGAGGGCGATGCGGCTTTTCCAGCGGCACAACTGAGCGCACTACAGCAGGAATTAGTTATTGTGCAAAAGCTTATACACAAGAAAAAAACGATGTTTGAACATGATATTATTGGAATGGATGAGTTAATTCGTGAAAGCGGAACATTGCGTAGTAAAGAAAAAGAACTGCAAGAAAAGCTTAATAAAATCCAGCAGCAGGACAATCGCCAACATGAGGAAATTCGGTCGATTATTCGTAATATCGATGCGCTATGGATCAATGCTGATGATACCGAACGCAAGCAGTTAATGACCACGATCTTCGAACAACTCATCGTTGATACAAAGGATGATTATACGAGTAGTAAACAAGCTAGAGAAATAATAATTGTTACAGCTACATAATATGTCTTTTATTGGTTGCGGTACGCTTATACCATGGGCACTCATTCCTGCAGCTGCTATTTGTAACGTCAGTCCATTTGAGCTTGCCCGGCGTAATTTATTGCCAGTAGCAATAGGACTTTTTGTAACGACCATTGTCGCGTTATTTTTAATTTAATGACAACCTAATAGTGAAAAAAAACGATGAACAATTTATTTGTTCATCGTTTCAGACTGTAGACAAACTCGAAATTTTTCGAGTTTGTCTACAGTCTTTTTTCATTTTAAAATAAAAATAGATGTCTACTGCCGTTGATTTCCGCTACGTTCGGGCGCTTTCCGCGGGCACACACGTAAGCCGCAACCCTCGCTAACGCGCGGAATGCCCTCGTCTTACGTTCTGTGCTTTCCCGCAGGAGTCGCCCGCCCTTCGCTCCAATCAACTTGATATGAATTGCTATCAATCAACTATAAATAAATTAATCTATTTGAGGTGATGGAAAATGATGACGAAGAATCAAATCAATGAACGTGAACAATTAGAAATGCTGACAATTGACCAATTGGTGCCACAAGACCATTTAGTTCGAAAACTAGAGGCAGCGATTGATTTTTCGTTTATCTATCCATATGTGGGAAACCTATATGGAAGAAGCTGAACATTTGCGCCATTCCTATGATATTAAACAAATTTATGCAAAGCGCAAAGAAACGATAGAACGTGTCTTTGCGGATGCAAAAGAAAAGCATGGTATGCGATGGACAACCTTAAGAGGTCTTAAAAAATTGTCCATGCAGGCGATGCTTACTTTTGCTGCCATGAATTTAAAAAAGCTTGCTACTTGGACATGGCAAACGGCTGTATAGAGAGGAAATGCTCGAAGAGTATGGTCAAAATGAAAGTAAGAACCCATTTTTTACAAAGGAAATAACAAAAAGGGATTAAGAATTCTATTCTTAATCCCTTTTGTCGACAAGCTGAAACGATGAACAATTTATTTGTTCATCGTTTTAGCATTTAATAGGATGGTAATCGACTTTATTCTATAAAGGCGATTTCACATATTGACTAAAAATTCCATATGCTTTTTACTGTACATCTGTTAACAAATATAATATATTTTTTGATAATGTTCTCACTTTGATAACATTGATACTATATCCATTCATCAGATAGGAGGCTCGTTGATGCGCAATAAAGTGGAGGTTTTAATGCATCCCGTCAGAATGAAAATTTTACAAGCTCTGATGCATAATACAGAAGATGGTTTGAGTACGTTAGAGATGATTTCTGTTATAAAAGATGTACCGCAAGCTACTTTATATCGTCATATCCAAATATTAGTGGATGAAAATGTCATTAAAATTGTGAAAGAGCGAAAAGTTCGTTCTGTTACTGAAAAATTTTATGCATTGAATGAAGGTGCAGCAAAAATAAATCCTGAGGAGTGGTCCAAACTAACGAAAAAGCAAAAATTAAACTATATTTCCTATTATCAATTAGCATTACTGTCTCAATATCAAAATTACTTAAACTTATTTGAAGAAGATGTTGTCGATGATTCAGCAACCTTTTCATTACTTGACTTATCCTTAACAAAGGAACAGTTTAATAACTTTCAAAATGATTTAAATGATTTATTAACGAGATACTATCATATGTCCGATTCAAGCAATACGACTGAAACAAAAACAATCGCAGTAAATATTATTCCAAAATCTTAAGATACACTAAATGGATTTAAATTGTGAGGAAATGGAGAAGATTTATGAAAAAAAGCAAGTCAATTGAAAATATACGAAAATTTATTATGATTATAATCGGCGCCATCATTGCAGCCTATGGGCTTGAGGCTGTATTAATCCCAAACAATGTTATTGATGGTGGCGTAACAGGTCTTAGTATTATGGGTGCCCATTTATTTGAATTACCATTAGGGGTACTGCTCTTTGTACTTAATATTCCATTTATTTATATCGGCTATAAACAAGTCGGAAAAACATTTGCATTAATGAGTAGCGCCGGAATTGCAGCATTATCGATTTCCACAGTGCTTTTACATAATGTAAAAACCATTTTAGGTCCAGAAGATCCTTTATTAATTGTCTTATCGGGTGGTATGTTACTCGGCATTGGTATAGGAATTGTTTTACGTAATGGTGGCGCATTAGATGGCTCTGAAGTTTTAGCCGTCCTATTATCACGTAAAATTCCATTTTCAGTCGGAGATATTATCTTATTTATTAATGCCTTTATTTTCTTAGGGGCAAGTTTTATATTCGGTTTAGAAAGCGCATTATACTCAGCTTTAACGTACTATATTGCGAAAAATGTCATTGATATTATTCAAGTAGGTTTGGAAAAATCAAAAGATGTCCGTGTTGTCAGTGCAAAATCCGAAGAGATTGGAGATGCCATTCAAGCTCGTCTAGGACGTGGTGTTACTTATACACAAGGTCGTGGTGGCTTCTCAAATGAACCAACTGAAATTTTAAACTGTGTCATTAACCGTATGGAAGAAAATAAGCTTGTGACAATTATTAAAGATATTGACAGCAGTGCTTTCGTCGTTATTTCTGATGTTTCAGAAGTGCGCGGTGGTAATTTCAAAAAACGCGATATTCACTAATACTAAAAGTAAGCAAGCGTCTTTCGATTGCTTACTTTTTTTGGTTGCTGTATAGCCAAGGTTTATTCACGACAATGAGCACTGAAAAAGCTATACTTAGTATAAAACATAAGGAGCATGCAATGGACTTATATATAGCAAGCAACCGCCAATTACCCATTCGTTATTATGTAAATGAAGCTATTTGGATTCGACGTGGCTGTATTTCACCACCACAAGTAACATTGCCTTTTTTTGTAGAAGTAGAAATTAAAAGTAGTGATAATTTACCAATTATTACTCAATATATTCAAGAATACCAAAGGCAATATAAATTTACAGAACTGCAAATTTTAATAAAGGATAAGTTGATCTTTACGAAAATGCAAGACATGCTCACTGAGCAGCCAAAACGTAATCATATGATTTCCATACACCCATTAATAAAGTAGACTGTCGTTGAAAGCTAATGCTTCTTCTAAAATTACTTTTGTTAGTTCATGGTCATTAATTACAAATGGTACTTCAGCTGGCTCAACCCAAATTCGAGACAATGCTTCATGTTCTCTGAGAAATGGTAAGCATTCTTGAACATCCATTCGATAAAAAACCTGATAACCAATTATCGGATATTTACCGTTTGAATCAAACATTAGATTTTCTTGATGACTTACTTCAATTGAACCGATGTATTGTATGGTGCCTCTTACATATGCCTCTTCATATGTTTCTCGTAAAATCGCATCGACTAAGTTCTCGCCAGGTTCTACGTGTCCTCCAGGGTAATTAAAACCTCGCTGTTTTATATGACTTAATAGCACATACCCATCTTTTATACATACCGCATGGACACTTGTCACAATTAATGATTTCGTAAGTTTCATTTGAGGCATCCACGTAAGCTTTACATTCCCACCATCCCAATCAACAAAAATAGTTTGCATGTTTCTCCCCCGCTCCCTTTATGTTCAAAATTTCACCTTCTATTCTCTTTCGATACTCTTTTACAAATCCCTTTTTCATAGATAAACATTGCAGCCTAAAATCTTTCATATCTATGAATTTTCGAAGAATCAATAATTTCTCTACCATAAATAGGCATACATTCGACTTTAAAAGAATAGAAACCTAATAAGGATATTTTGAAAAATAAAGTGGGGTGTAAAAGGAATGCTTAAAATAAGTGATGCAAAAACGTTGGTACTAGGAATTGTGCAACATGATCCATTGTTTGTCGTTCTACAACATACACCATTAGTCGAAACACTTTATGGTGACAATTATTTAACACACATCCATGAAAAAAAATATTATAGTATTTCAGAGGTTGCAGATTGGTTCGACATAACGGATGCTATGCTTCGTTATTACATCAAACCTTTTGAACAATATATATTTGATAGTGCCTCCAATCAAATGCCTACGATACGATTGGACCTCCCTGCCATTTTACGACTTCGGATGATACTGCTTTTGAAGGATGAATATCGTGTAAAGGGCCTAAAACTTCTTCTAGGTATTGATGACAACGGTCAACAGATTAAGCATCAAATTACTGCCACTACTCTTGATTCAACAGATAATTTAACTAATAAAGTCGATGTACTCGGCAGTGTTCTACAGCAAATGATTCAAACGGGTTTATTTCATATGGAACCAAATGAAACACAAGGCACATTCCACATTACAATCAACCAGGATTTCTTAGCTCAACAGATGCTTTCTTCTGAATCAAACCGGCAAATTGAGCACATTCAAAATGAAACAGCTGAACTCAAACATATAAACGAACATCTCCAAAAGCAAATGCAAGAATTACAAGAAGGTAGTGTAAAAGATATCGTCAAAAAAATTCGAGAGCGCCATATTGAAAATGAAATCGTTTCAACATTGCGCACAGAAGCACTTCAGCAATTTGCATTAGAGAATAAGTCGGGGATTTTCGCCAAAATTTTTAGAGCCTCACAAATTGAAATGGAAAAAGAGCAGTTTGTATTTGGTTATATATCACAGCATTTAGAAGAGCGCTTAGAAGCAGCACTCAATGCGTATTACGGTGCCTGACACTCAAACAATTCTGAATTGTTTGAGTGCCAGGCACCTACAAAACTTGCTCTGCCCTCGAATATTGGCAGAGTTTTTTGTTTAGCTGTTAAATAAAAAATGTAAATTTAACCATTTAAAAGGAGCGATTTACGACTGATTCCTTTATAATAGAGTCCATAATATGACAAAAAGGTGTGTCCCTATGAATATGATAATGGAAGTTCAAAACATATCTAAACAATATAAAGCTAAGAAAGTTTTAGACAATATTTCATTCTCCATTTATTCTGAGGAAATTGTCGCAATTGTAGGAAAGAATGGCTCAGGCAAGAGCACGCTACTAAAAATTATAGGAGGCATAGTGGATTGTGATTTTGGACAAGTGAACAAATATGTTCCATCCTTAAAAATTGGATATGTACCTGAAGTTGCGCCTTCTCATGTATTCTTTACGACCAAAGAATATCTTTTTCATATGGGTAAAATTAGCGGCATACCGAAAAAGACCTTACATCAAAAAATAAATGACTTGCTCATCCTGTTTAATATGCAAGAAGCCCGTTCGACTAGAATGATTCATTTTTCAAAAGGGATGAAGCAAAAAGTCATGATTATGCAGGCCATGCTTGCAGATACACAACTTCTTATTTTGGACGAACCTTTATCGGGCCTTGATCCACGTGCCCAACAGGATTTAGAAAATACCCTTTTGTCTTTAAAAGAAAAGGGCTACAGTATTATTTTAACTTGTCACGAAACGAAATTATTAGAAAATCTCGTAGATCGGGTTTTATTCATACAAGCTGGTCATGTGATACATATGGCGTCAGAACCAATTATCCAAAGCAATCAATTAGTTTTTGAACTACCTAATCAAATTTTACTCGAGGAATTCTTTCCATCTATTCAGATTAAGCAAGTGCGCCCATTAAATAATGGCGGTCAAGAGGTAACAATAACTGTTAGCAGTGAGGACACTGACAACATCTTACTGACATTACTACAGCACCAAGCTTCCATAAAACAGCTCATGCCTGTAAATCCAAAGAAGGAACAATTCCATACCCATTTTTAGGAGGTACCTCAAAAAATGATTAGTTTATTGCACTATCAATTGATTAACTACTTAAGATCATATAAATATATTCCGCCTTTCTTCCTTTTCATTTTATGTATGGTAGTCAATTATGCGTTTGTGCCAAACCCAATTTTGGATAGTTACTCATTTACATCGACGCTACTGTTCTTGTTAATGGGCTGGTTTACAATAACTATATTTCATGCAGAGGATGAAGGACAGAAAGTAATTACTATTCTACATTCTAAAGGGAAAAAGGCTTATTTTGGAGCGCTTTATTTGATTTGTATAATACTTGGATTTTGTCTCAGTTGGGTGTCAGTTATTTACCCTAACTTAATAGGTGCATTTGGTGAGCAACCAAAAAGTTTACATATAACATTGGGCTTTCTAGCTCACTTTACCCTATCGATACTTGCTATTGCCCTCTCTTCCCTGTTCTCAAGGGAATTGGTCAAAAACAAACAAAATTCTTGGTGGGGTGTTCTTAGTATACTAATCATTTCGATAGCTATTATCTCTTTGAAAGATACAATAAAGGGGCTTATCTGGCTATTCCCTCCAGTTCATCTTTCTTTAGAAATAATGTCTTCCGATGATAGCATTCAAACAATTCCATTTGTTTTTTATTGGCATTTTATTTGGATATTTATTTACAGCATGCTAGTAATATCTTTATTCTTCTTTCTATTAAACCGCAAAAGGAAAATATAAGTAAAGTGCCAGGCACACAAACAATTCTGAAAATTTCAAGTACCTGGCACCTTCATTATTCATCAAGTAATTCTTTTAATTCATGTATTTCAGAAACTGTTAGCTCTGTTAATTCTACAATTGTTTCAATATCGGTGTTTCTTTTTAATAATTTTAATGCAATTTCTGTCTGCATCTTTTTTTCCCCTTGTTCTATTCCTTGTTCTATTCCTTGTTCTATTCCTTGTTCTATCCCTTGTTCTATTCCTTGTTCTATCCCTTGTTCTATTCCTTGTTCTATTCCTTGTTCTATTCCTTGTGCTATTCCTTTGCTTAGTCCTTCTTTTTCAGCGATATATTTAGTATCTTCTAGCTTCGCTGCCTCATCTAGTATATATTTCAACCTGGATTGATAGGCATAGTAATCCTCAGGTGATTGACTTAAATCTTGCCAAACATTAAAAGCATTAAATAACTCTTCATCCTTCATGGCGAGCGCCTCCAATTCCAAATAGATTTCTTCATAGACTTTTTCCTTACGTCCATCAACCATTCCCAGTAGCATTAACCATCTAGCAAGTACATCTTCCCAAGAATCTAATTGCTTTGCATACCATTGCTTTATAAATTTATTCATATCGATAAAATGAATTTCGAGCACATCATCCATTTTAAAGTTCTCTTGATTGTCGAAAAGTTGGAAAATAGAATGATAATTATTTGATTGTTCAAATAAACTAAAATTACAAATATTTATAGTAATTGTCGGTCGTAGTTTATGGTACCCCATCCCCTTACGTAGCTGAGAGGTATAAATCCTTGACCAATAATATAATGTTCGCTTCATCATATCGAATTTATTTGTTAGTTGAATTTCTACATTAATAAATAGATCCTCTTGTGTTTTAACTAAAATATCCAATCGCGATTGTTTATCGTCTACATGCTCACTACCAAATTCTTGACTCATAAAAGAAATCTCATGAATAGCTTTACTTCCTGTACGATTTAATAAGGCATTCAAGAAGACTTTCGTAATGTTTTTATTCTGCTCAGTGCCAAATAATTGTTTAAAAGCATAATCTACTTTTAAATCTACAAATTTTTCAAGTGGGATTTTACGTAAAGTCTTTACACTCATTCGCATCACTCCAATTGATTGATTTATCTCAATTATAACATTTTGTCGAATTAGGAAAAAATAAAAAGGGTGCCAGGCACTCGAACAATTCTGAATAGTTCGAGTGCCTGGCACCGTTACTTTTGGCAAATTACCAATTGTTGCATCAGCATTGGAATTTCACTTAATTCGTCGATAATATAATCTGCTTTATACGATGGACTTGCATCGTTTCGTTTCCAAACGGCTAACATCCCTACATTTTGTGCCGCTTCTATATCATTGATGGCATGATCGCCTACAAACATACTATGTGCTGCACTTACTTGTAGTTTAGCTAATGCACGGTTAAAAATGTCCGAGTTTGGCTTCTTCACGCCCTCCCATTCAGAAATCAAAATCACATCAAAATAATGCTCAATGCCTAGCGCTTGAATATTATCTAACTGGAACTGTCCATATCCATTTGTAATCATAGCGAGTTTAATATTCCGTTGCGTTAATTCTTCGAGCATAGCATGCAGATGCTGGAAAGGAATACAACAATGCTTGAAATTTAACATATAATCATCAAGCAACTCTTTTACTGTACAGGCTGTTAATTGAAATTCTTTAATCAATTGTTCATAAACAACATCTTTCCACACGTAACCATTTTTATCCAAATCAACAAATCGACTTACGTAGTGCTCTTTTGAAATACTAGAGAGTTTAGGAGCCAATCGATCATATTGATGTGACACAAATGCAATCAAAGATTTCTCTCTGTCTAACAATGTACCATCTAAGTCAAATAACACTGCTTCAATCACGGTCTTTCCCTCCCTTTTAAGTGTCAGGCACGCAAACAATTCTGAATATTTCTAGTGCCTGGCACCCGTTGACTGCACATTTAACCTTGCTACTTTTTCCTGCTGTTTCATTACAATCCATTTACCAGATAACATGACGAGCAAACCTAGCAACACAATACCGCCTGCAAAGATAAGTGCTGCTTTATAACTGCTGTAAATAACTACAAGTTGTCCAGCAATCATTGGTCCGATAATTTGTCCAAAAGCATAAAAAGTTGTCAACAATGACACCACTGGGCCACTCTGTGTTGGAAAGAGCTGTCTTGCATAGGCTGTTGTTAATGTCACAATGCCAACGAACGTTAAACCAAATAAAAATGAAGATAATAACACACTCCATACTGTTTGTGAAAATACCGGTAACAAAATTCCTAGCACTTGTAATATGTAAGCCACAACCAAAATCTTGATTGCAGAAAACTTTTCTAATATTACTGTCCACACTGGAGCAGATGGAATTGCCGCTACGCCCACAATAACCCAGCTATAAGAAGAATAAGCCTGAAGCGAAGGAATGTTATGAATAATATCTACTAAAAATGTTCCTGTAATAATATAGCCCAGCCCCTCAAGCCCATATGCCGCAATAAGCCAAGGCATAAAACCACGCGACAATTTTGCATCAGACGTTTTAGCAACTTTCTCGCTATCTTGAACTTGTAAATTTCTCCACAATATAAACGTCATCACGAAAAATAATGCTGATAAAATACCTAAACCAATCCAAGTACCTTGCCAAGCAAAACGTACTTCTATAAATGGTACGAACAAGCCGGATATGGCGATACCAAGCCCTATGCCACTAAATAAATAACCTGACCACTTTGTCAGTAACTGTTTAGCTAAGTAATCCATAATAACACTAGATGTTAAAACAAAAATAAGTCCTCCTGTAATCCCTGCAACTAAGCGTAGGACAAGCCATACACTATAAATCTCAATTATCCCCATCAGGACAACAGAAATAACATTTAACACAACGCTCAACAATAAAAAATTTTTCTTTTGTCGATAAATAAATCCAGCCCATAATGCTCCTATAAAATACCCAATATAATTACTCGATGCTAAAAAGCCAGCGACCTTAAAGGAAAAGCCGACATCCTCCCGCATATACGGTAAAATGGGCGTAAAAGCAAAACGGCTAATCCCCATTGCTACGACAAGTAATAATACTCCACCAAATAAGACCCCCATGTGTTGACGATTCATCGTATCCGCTCCCCCTTTTGTTAATAAAAGGATACTTAATACACATTAAGAAAGCAATTATATTTATAAAATTTTACCAATATTCTAAAAACAAGTGCTTGTAAGCTATAAAAAAAGACTCAAGCATTTACACTTGAGTCTTCTATAATTTTAAGTAGCTTTTACATTCATAATAATTAATACAATGAGCAAAAATACAATCTAACATATTCCTATTATGACGACAGTCTTCCAACTAAGCATACTCATTCACCTTTCTTCTATATAGAATTTAAACGTAAGAAAGTAGTATCCATATCTCCACTATTAAATTTCTCAGAAAATCAGCATCATTAACAACAATCTTTCCAACCCCTCCTTTTACATTTCTAAAGTGCAATTAAAACACCTATTGATCGATAATCATTCTTATTTATATTTTATTTAAAAACTACTATTTTACCAATTGCTATTTTCGTTTTATTTACCCAACTATAAATTTCCATGTCATTAAATTGCTGTAAAAAGTCAGTTAAACACTCGTATTTCATCATGCAATTTATTCGTTTTTTTATAGACTTCACAGTTTTTTTGTCCTATAATATTCCCTACCGATATTAAAATACGAACATTGAGGTGCAAAACGTGGTTGAATATACGCAAATTTTCAAAGGGACTGCTTTTACAAGTAAGTCTTCAAAAGAAGTACAAGTTTTAAAGGATTATCTATTTTGTATTAACTCTGACGGGATGATTGAGAAGGCTGTTGCACCAGAACATCCTGATTATCAACCATTACTCACTACATACCAAGGGAAAGACAACTTCCACCAATTAGCAGATGGACAATATTTCTTCCCAGGTTTTGTCGATTTGCATGTACATGCTCCGCAATGGGCTCAAGCTGGAACTGCTTTAGACATCCCCCTAAATGACTGGCTAAACACATATACATTCCCAATAGAATCGAAGTTTTCTGATTTATCATTTGCCAAAGAAGTCTATGAAGATTTAGTTAGCACACTTCTTGCGAATGGCACAACAACATCACTATACTTCGCTACTGTGCATAAAGAAGCGAGCTTACTATTAGCTGAAATTTGTGCTAAAAAAGGACAACGTGGTCTAGTTGGAAAAGTTGTCATGGATGACCCTGAACAAAACCCTGATTTTTATCGTGATGCCAACACGGCTACAGCATTAGCAGATACAGAAGAATTTATTGTTGCTGTGAAAGAATTAGCTAAAACAACAAAACAAGGTGTCTATCCCGTTGTCACACCTCGTTTTATTCCAAGCTGTACAGATGGGGCTTTGAAAGGTTTAGGAGAATTAGCTGCTAAATACGATACACATATCCAGTCTCACTGTAGCGAAAGCGATTGGGAGCATGGTTACGTTAAAGACCGCTTCAATAAAAACGATGCCTTTGCTTTACATGACTTTGGTCTATTAGGTGATAAATCTGTGATGGCGCACTGCAATTTTTTAAACGATGACGATGCAGCATTATTTGCTGAAACAGGTACAGCCATTGGCCATTGTCCAATTTCAAATGCTTATTTTGCGAATAGTGTTATTCCAATTGCTCGCTTCCATGCAAAAGGTGTGGATATTGGTTTGGGATCAGATATTTCAGGAGGCTTTTCACCAAGTCTTTTTGATAATGCAAGACAAGCCGTTATGTCATCTAGAATGTTAGAAGATGGTGTTGATACAGCGCTTTCTGCTGATAAACGTGGCGTTCCAAATTCACGCATTACGATTAATGAAGCATTTTACTTAGCTACAGCAGGAGGTGGCGAAAGCTTAAGCCTACCAGTTGGGCGATTAGAAGAAAACTATACGTGGGATGTTCAAGTAATTGATACTAAAATAGCAACTGCCAAGCTGCCAATCTATGATAACAATGAAGCATTAATCGATATCTTCCAAAAAATCATGTATTTAGTACGCCCCGAAAACATTCGTGAAGTGTGGGTGCAAGGTACGAAAGTTCACGAAAGAGCGAACTAATCAATGCACTGCCCTCTTCACTGAAGCAGTCAGAGGTCACGAACAAAAAATAAGATTCATCATACTATTAAAAATTAAAATTTTGAGGTGTACATCTTAGTGGAAACGCAAAAAAACAATCTAGCAAACGATAAAAGTAATACTACTCATTTAACCGTTTTACCCGATGAAAAAGTGCCATTTGGCCAATCCGTATTTCTAGGTTTACAACATGTTATGGCAATGGACGTTTATGTAGTGCCCTTCCTTATTGCAATGTTAATCGGCTTACAATCTGGTCAATCAAGCGCATTGATCCAATCGACTTTTATAGCAGCAGGGATTGCAACGATTGTGCAAACGCATTTTTGTATGAAGCTTCCAATCGCACAAGGGCCATCTTATGTACCACTAGGTGCAATCGTCGGTATTTATGCTGCTAGCGGCAGTGGCGAACTTGGTTGGAGCTCTGTATTAGGCGCAAGCTTAATTGGTGCCATCTTTGTAATTATTTTAGGCTATACAGGTATTTTTAATAAAATTGTTAAAACGTTTATTCCTCCAATTGTAGGTGGGACAATTATTTTTGTTGTTGGTTTATCGCTAATGCCTGTTGGCTTAAGTAGTAATATTTTTGAAGGTGCTGGTGCTACGATTAACCAAAACATTTATTTAGCGCTTATTTCAGCTATCGTATTAATTGTTTGCGTCATGCTAGGCTCTGTGTTCCGTCAAAAAGGTCGCGTCTTCCGTATTGCTTCTGTTATTATCGCGCTACTAGCAGGCTGTATCGCAGCGAATATGATGGGGATCTTAGATTTATCAGGTGTAGCTAAAGCAAAGTGGTTTAGCTTACCGCAAATTCCTTTTGCAGATTTTGGTTTCTCTTTTAACTTTTCAGCAGTTTTGACAATGATTATTATTTATATTGTGTTAATGGCTGAAACGACTGGTACATGGTTTGCTGTTAGTAATGTTATCGACAAACCATTAACTGATAAACAAATTAATCGTGGAGTAATCGGTGAAGGAATTGGCTGTTTCATCGCCTCATTATTAGGTTCTACTCCAGTAACAGGCTATTCAACAAATGCAGGTGTGATTTCCATTACAGGTATTGCAAGCCGTCGTGTCTTTATCGCTGCAGGTGCTTGGTTTATTTTATTCGGATTCTCTGGCAAATTAGCTGCATTAATTTCTGCTATTCCATCGGCAGTTATCGGTGGTGTCTTTGTCATCGTTTGTGGCATTATTGCGATTAGTGGATTACAAGTAATGAAAAATGAGCGCATTGGCGAAAAAGAAATGTACGTTATTGCTGTACCAGTGATTTTAACTTTAGCTTTAACACTGCTACCTAAAGATTTCTTATATTCATTACCAACAACGGTTCAATATTTATTCGGCTCTCCAGTAGCAACAGCTGCCATTGTTGCCATTTTATTAAATAAAATATTACCGAACATTAAATAATTTTATAAAGTGTAGGACTGTAGACAAACTCATTATAGGAGTTTGCCTACAGTCTTTTTTATTATAATCGTAATAAAACCATTGATATTGTTTCAGGCTATGTAGGAGCGTCATTTGACGATTTTTTACAGTAAAGAATCCGTGGATAAGGCATATGTTCAGAAATGTTTTTATTTCCATAATTATATATTTATGGTAACTTATTTGTATTGATTTCCTATCATCTTAACCAAAAAGGAGGAAATTAATTGAGTCCCAAAATAAATGATAGAAAACAGCAGCAAAAAAAGATTCAAGTTTTATATAGAAAGATGAAGCAGCAGCAGCAAGAGGACGAAGCTGTTAGCAAAATAACAAAAATCATGATCAATATTTGTGTTGTGTTAGCTATTTTATTTCTTGTGTTGCATGCAATTATTGGGGATTTATAGATTACTGAAATTCCCATAATAAAAGACAAAATACCTCGAGAGTTGGACTTCGAGATATTTTGTCTTTTTATATTGACTCTTTCGTCGTTTTCTCGAATTCACATAAATCAATCCATTTTTGAATAGACGCTATGACTTCCTGAAACGCTAAGCCGTTCGGAGTTAACGCGTATTCTACTTTTTTGATGGACGAATCAATAAATTTTTTCTCGATTAGTCCTGCTTGCACAAGTTCATTTAGACGTTCTGTTAGTAAACGATCAGAAATACCAGGAATAGTAGCATGTATTTCATGATACCTTTTTGGACCAGGCAATAACGTATAGATGATCATACCCATCCAACGCTTCCCTATAAATTCAATTGCCTGATGGTAACTACTACATATATGTGAACAATTTGAGTTAGTCATATAATAACCTCCCTCTATAATGCCGTACTTCTATTGTAACACAAAATATTTTTTATTTGACGTATAAACTTACTAATGGTAAGATTCTAATTATCAACTTACCTTTAGTAAGTTTTCAAGGAGGACATTATGACAACAACTAAAAACAAAGCCGATTTATATACAATTATGCAGGATCGAAAATCCGTTCGTGTATATGATCCCACTTTTAAAATTCCTCAAGCTGAGCTAGAAGAAATCATTCAAGAAGCAACAAGTGCACCGTCATCGAGCAATCTACAAGCATGGAGATTTCTTGTCATTCAAGATCAAGCAGTAAAAACAGAACTGCGTGCGATTGCCAATAATCAAGAACAAGTTGAAACATCATCAGCAGTTATTGCAGTGTTAGGCAATGCCGAAATGTATCAACAAGTTGAACAAATTTATTCGCAAAATGTTGCCGAAGGTCATATGGGTGAAGCACAAAAAGATTTAATGATTGCCAATACACTACGCACTTACCCACCAGCACCATTAGAAGTACGAAAAAATATCGCAACATTTGATGCTGGTCTGATTTCAATGCAACTTATGCTGATTGCAAAAGAAAAAGGCTACGATACCGTAACAATGGGCGGTTTTGATAAAGCGAAATTTGCTGAACGATTTGAATTACCCGAGCATATTTTCCCTGTAGTCCTTATTGCTATCGGTAAAGGGGCAGCCCCTGCTTATGGCTCATCACGCTTACCGTTAAAAGAGATTGTACGTTTTATTTAATGCTTAATCATTCAACTCTCCCGCACAATGCATGTTTTTGTGTGGGTTTTCTTATGTGCTGGAAAAGCAAGTGCCCCCATTCCTCTCCTCAACACTTTAAGAAAACAGCCTAAAAAAAGATTGGTACAACGAAACTCGTTATACCAATCTCTTTAGTCATTGATTATACTTAAAAATTCGTGCCAATGATGCAAACGTGGCAATACTACATGCTGATTATACGATTGATGTTTTAGTATCACTTTCGTGTTAATACCTTGTAGCGTTTCTAGGACTGCCGGTTTATCATCTACATAAACATCTAATGCAAGTTCCTTAATAATGGCTACTTTCTCGGCATCTTGCATACCGCAAAAGAAATGTCCCTCTTCAACAGGAAACCCTTGCGCCTTCATCCATTGTTGTGTTTGTTGACAATATTGTTTAGGACGAGACGTAATATAAAAAATTTCATGTCCTTGCTGATGTAATGCTTGCAATGTTTCAAGGGCCGCTTCGAAAATAGGACAATCCGTAAAGTAGATTTCATCTAAAGAACTATTCCACATGGCAGAGCCTTCAGCGTCCGTAAGGCCAAATGGTTCGTGAATCTCAACTCTATCCAATGCATGAAACGTTTCGATCGTAATATTTTTACCTAGTTTTTTATTATAAAGTGAAAAGGCATGGGCACGTAAATTAATGAGCGTGTCATCTATATCAAAGCCAAATTTCATCTGTTGTTTCTTCCTTTCAAGATGCCCTATCGATGAAGTGAGAGGCAAAATTTTGTTCTTTTTCAATTTGCTGCGTCAATACATCTTCAATCGCTTGCGCGCGCATTTGTTGAAACTCTTGCACATTAAATTGTGTAATAGCATCCGTATTTAGTAAGGATGCGAGACAATCTGCATCTTTTAACGCGCTATTTAAGCCGAATGCGCCAGTAGGAGTCATAGTGTGCACCGCATCTCCTAACAATACAAGTCCTTCTGTGCCCCAACAATCACAATGGCTACTAAAGACATCAAGTAAAACGAAATCTTGCCATGAACGAATATGATTCGTAACAGTGTCCTCCAACTCAGGAAAGGCTTCTATAAGCTGCTTAATAAACGGTGTAAATGCTTGCTTTCTAAGCTCTGGAAATTTTCCCTGTTCAATATTCCAACCGATTTGAATATAGCCCCCGGTTTGAGAGAATAGTGACAATTGCTTATTATCTATTAACGCCATTTTAATAGATGGCTCCCAACCTTGAGGTGCGGGAATTTTAGCCCATAGCAAATCAAAGCCATGCTTGTGCTTGTGAATCTCAATATTTGCTCGTTTACGAATTGTTGAATATCGGCCATCAGCTCCTATTATAAGCTGGCTCTTAATTGCAATAGTCTGTTCGTCTTTTGTCGCGATAACGCCAACATATCGTCCTGTACTATCTGTCATAAGCGTTGTCACTTTTGTATGAAGGAAGCATTTAAAATGAGCAAAGTTTGTTGTTTGTTGGAGAATGCCCTTAAGCAAATGGGCTTGTGGCACGTGAATACCTAAATGGCCTACTGTTGCGTCGGGGATAATCGTTTTGAAAGCCTCACCATGTGCATAATACTCTAGTTTTTCCATTCGTAATAAACCAAGCGCTTCTACCGCTTCAAAAAGATGATGCTTTTTGAGAACGGACTCGCCCTCTTCATTTAAATGCTCCCCGCGGAAAGACTGCCCAAGTGCTGCGCTTTGTTCCAACAGTATAACGGACAGCCCTTTTTTCACTAGTAAATGGGCAAGTAGCGCGCCACTCGGTCCAGCCCCTACGATACAAACATCCGCTTGATAATTCACTTACTTTCACCTTTTTTCGGATAAGCGATAATGCGTAAATCTTGCCCTATCTGATTAAATGAATCAAATTCAACATCCCAAGCTTCATCCATTGAATCCGCATTGTAGCCGGCAATTGGTGTGAATGATAGTCGACCACCTAAAATCTTAGGCGCTACATATATAACATACTTATCGATGGCAGCACTTTGTAAAAAAGAGGCATTAATCGCACTACCACCCTCAACTAAAATATCTGTAATACCTAACAAATACAGCTTTTCTAACATCTCATCAATATGCAAACCTTCACTATTTCTGCGGACAGGTAGGACAGTGACACCTTGCGCCTCAAAAACGTCGATTTGCTCTTGTGTGACTTCCTCGCTACAAACAATAATGGTTTGCGCTTCTTCCACATTTAAAACATTGGCCTGTAACGGCGTACGGAGGGAGCTATCCATAATAATACGTATAGGATTTTTGCCGTTGCGATCGTTTAGTCTCGTCGTTAATGATGGATTATCCGCAATCACTGTGCCAACACCAACTAATATGGCATCCACTTCATGACGAATATGGTGTACATCTTCTCGCGCTGCTGCACCAGTTATCCATTTGGAATGCCCCGTATGTGTAGCAATTTTGCCATCCAACGTCATGGCATATTTGGAAATAACAAATGGTCGCTTTGTTAGCATATTGTGAATAAAGCGTTCGTTTAACCGTCGCGACTGTTCTTCGAGTACACCTACTTCCACCTCAATACCTGCATCACGAAGTAACTGGATACCTTTGCCCGCGACAGCGGGGTTCGGGTCTTGCATCGCTACGACCACTCGACTCACTGCTGATTCTTTGACTAAATTAGCACAAGGTGGCGTTTTACCGTAATGTGAACATGGCTCAAGTGTGACATACAAAGTCGCACCCTTTGCATGCTCGCCTGCCATACGAAAGGCATGCACTTCCGCATGAGGTTCTCCCGCTTTACGATGCAAGCCAGTGCCGACAATCACACCATCTTTTACAATAACAGCTCCTACAAGAGGATTCGGGTTCGTGTTCCCCCTTGCACTGGCTGCTAAATCTAATGCTAATTGCATATATTTTTCATCTGTCGTCATCTTTATGTCCTCCACTTACTTGATGTCACGGATATGACCAGATTTTTCTACTTTTGTATCTAAATAAAAGCGATTTGTCTCGGTTACTCCTCCCCATAGCGGGATATGTCCATCTGCCGTTAAACCGTGCATCTGTAGGGCAGCTAGTTTTTTTGGATTGTTTGTAATAAGTGTTACAGGCTTTGAACGAAGAGCTGTTAACACAGTTATCGCCTCTTCATAAGAGCGCGTGTCATCTTGGAAACCAAGTGCATGGTTCGCTTCTACCGTATCTAACCCTTCTTCCTGTAATAAGTAGGCAAGAGATTTAGAGAATAAGCCGATGCCGCGTCCTTCATGATCTGCTAAATAGAAGATTGCACCGCAACCATGCTCTACAATCATTTTCATCGATTCGTGTAATTGATAGCCACAGTCACAACGTTGGCTACCAAAAATATCGCCTGTATGACAGATGCTGTGCATGCGGATTAACACATCTTCTTCATTGGCAAAATCCCCGTAGACAAGAACGGAAGATTGCTGAGCAAATGCTAAATTTGCCGTTGCTAAGCCATCAATAATTTCTTCTTTCGATAGATTACTATCAACTTTTAACCAGTTGTACCATTGAAATGTCGCAGAAAAGTCACCTTGTTTAATAGGTAATTTTACCGGACCTACTAGACAAATATTTTCTGCTTCTGAATGCTTTACAATGGTCATTTTGTCCTTCACTATATCCACTACTTTAGTAGTAATTGTCATCATTATCGCCAACTTTCTATGCTAAACATATATTGTAAAAATTTCTAATTAAACACTTCTATTTATATAACTTACTTAACGTAACTTAGTTTATAATAATAACCCCAAACTGTCAAACAACAGCTCTTTTTTACTAAAATATCATATCTCCATAAAAAGCTGTTAAATGATGCTTAAAACATATACTAATAGCTTATGGAGATGCTATTTTTTCTGTGCAGGCTAGTCTATAATAAGCGAAGGTAGGTTTGTTATGACGAAAGGAAGTTAAAGCATGAACTTAGAAAAAAATGTTCAAGTAAAGCAGCCCAAATACCAGCAAATTGCGGTAGATCTCGCCTCAAAAATTGTAGAAAAGAAATATCAAATTGGTGATAAAATTTACGCACGATCTTCATTAGCTAGCCAATACAATGTATCGGCTGAAACGGCAAGAAGAGCGATAGCCGTTTTGCAAGATCTCGAAATTGTAGAGGCATCTAAAGGCAGTGGTGTCATCATTAAGTCGTATGAGATGGCGGCACGCTTTGTCCGACAATTCCAAGATGTTCAATCTGTTCATGAGCTACAAAATGAGCTGTTAATAAGCATTCAAAAGCAACAACATGAATTGTTACATTTACAAGACAAAGCGAAACAATTGATAAGTCGCACGGAGCATTTCCGTTCTGTGAATCCTTTTATTCCATATCAAATAGAAATGACTGCAGAAAGTCCATGTATTCACCAAACATTACAAGCATTGAATTTTTGGCAAAATACATCGAGCACAATCGTTGGTATTCGTCGGGGCAATGAATTATTACTGTCACCTGGACCATACGCTTCATTTGAAGAGGGAGATATTATTTATTTTATCGGCAATGACGAAAGTTTAGGCCGCGTTCAAAGTTTTTTATATCCAAATTAAAATCCGCATAAGCGCTGATATAACAGCGTTTATGCGGATTTTTTCTCATTTAGCGATTTGACAAAAGTAACAACCCTTTGTTAGAGTTAAGTTGTTACTTGTTTATTTTTGGTTATATTATCCTCGAATAGTGTAATGAAAACGAAACATTTGTCATATAGAAAGTCTTTGTTCGTTTTATTAAGTAACTTCTACCCCACTATTTGAGATGCAGATCTCACTATTTAATTCAGTGGGATTAGTCTACGAAAGGAGTGGTTCTATGGAAAAAATAAAAGTAGAACATGTGTCTAAAGTATTTGGTAAACATATACCTCAAGCTTTAGAACTCGTTAAGCAACAAAAAAGCAAGACAGATATTTTAAAAGAAACAGGTGCAACAGTAGGTGTATATGATGCGAGCTTTACCGTCAATGAAGGTGAAATTTTCGTCATTATGGGTCTATCAGGAAGTGGTAAATCCACGTTGATACGACTGTTAAATCGACTTATCGAACCTACAAGCGGCAATATTTATATCGATGGAGAAAATATTTCGAAAATGGGGAAAGACAGCTTACGAACCGCACGACGAAGTAAAATGAGTATGGTTTTCCAAAACTTCGGTTTATTCCCTCACCGTACACTTCTTCAAAACACCGAATATGGCCTTGAAGTACGAGGCGTTTCAAAAGAAGAGCGCAAAGCAAAAGCCGAACAAGCTCTTGCAAATGCAGGCTTACTTGCCTATAAAGATCAATACCCTAACCAACTATCAGGCGGGATGCAACAACGTGTAGGCTTAGCACGAGCACTCGCAAATGATCCAGAAATTTTATTGATGGATGAAGCATTTTCCGCTCTTGACCCTTTAATTCGGAAAGAAATGCAAGATGAATTACTAGATTTACAGCGTACGTTGAAAAAAACAATTTTATTTATCACACATGATTTAAATGAGGCACTGCGCATTGGTGATCGTATCGCCATTATGAAAGATGGTTCTATTATTCAAATCGGAACTGGTGAAGAAATTTTAACGAATCCAGCTAACGATTACGTCAAAACATTCGTTGAAGATGTCGATCGCTCTAAAGTGTTAACAGCTGAAAATGTCATGGTTCGACCTGTATATGTTAACGTCGATCTTGATGGACCAACCGTAGCGCTGAAAAGAATGCGCCAAGAAGCTGTTAGTTTACTAATAGCCGTTGATAAAAATCGACATTTGAAAGGCTATATAACTGCCGATGATGCACTAGCGGCTGCTAAAAGACAGGAACAAACGGTACATGCGATTGTTCAATCCGAAATGTTAACCGTTCCACCAGATATGCTTTTACAGGATATTTTAGGTTTAATTCATAATTCCCCTACACCTATTGCAGTTGTGAAAGATGAACGCTTACTTGGTGTTCTTATCCGTGGTGTTGTTATCGAAGCCCTTTCAACATTCACAGAGGAGGACGTAACACATGAATAACTTTTTAGACAATATTCCAACCTTACCACTTGCCCCATGGGTAGAATCAGCTATGGACTGGTTGACGAGTAATTTTTCATCATTCTTCGATGTCATTCAACAATACGGAAAACTACTCATGAACCAGGTCACTGATTTATTAATTAGCATTCCGGCGATTATTCTCATTTTACTTGTCGTGATTTTAGCGTTTTTCGCTGTAGGCAAAAAACTGGGGCTAGCCAGCTTTACACTAATAGGTCTTTTATTCATTTATAACCAAGGCCTATGGGATCATCTGATGGAAACAACAACGCTCGTGTTATTTTCAAGTATTATTTCTATCATCATTGGTATCCCTCTCGGCATTTTAATGTCCAAGTCAAGTGTTGCGGAAAGTATTATTAAACCGATTCTTGATTTCATGCAAACGATGCCTGGTTTCGTTTACTTAATTCCGGCAGTTGCCTTTTTCGGCATCGGTATTGTACCAGGTGTATTCGCATCCGTTATTTTTGCATTACCTCCGACAGTCCGTATGACGAATTTAGGGATTCGACAAGTACCAAAAGAATTAGTGGAAGCTGCTGATTCATACGGCAGTACAGCAGGGCAAAAATTATTTAAGGTTGAAATTCCATTAGCTAAATCGACTATTATGGCCGGCATTAACCAAACGGTCATGCTATCACTATCGATGGTCGTTATCGCTTCGATGATTGGGGCACCAGGTCTTGGTCGTGAAGTGTTAACCGCATTGCAACGAACACAAGTTGGTAATGGTTTCGTTGCAGGTTTAGGACTTGTGATTTTCGCGATTATTATCGATCGCTTAACTCAAAGCTTTAATCGAAAAAAAGCGCAATAATACAGCATTTTAGTTATATGAGTATATTGCTAGAATGCTAAATCATGAAGGAAGAAAGGAAGATTCGATGAAACTGAAAACATTATCACGATTAGGGATGGCTTTAGGGCTAGGATTTCTACTAGCTGCTTGTAGCGACGGCGATTCATCTAAAAAGGAAGATTCAAAAGAAGTAAATTTAGCTTATGTTGAATGGGATACAGAAATCGCTTCAACGAATGTAGTCGGTCAAGTTTTAGAAGACTTAGGGTACGACGTGACGTTAACACCGCTTGATAACGCGATTATGTGGGAAGCTGTGTCAAAAGGTGAAGCTGATGGCATGGTCGCTGCTTGGCTTCCACATACACATGCTTCACAATACGAAAAATATAAAAGTGATTTAGATGAGCTAGGTGAGAACCTTGCTGGTGCGAAAATTGGCTTAGTTGTACCAAGTTACATGGATGTCAATTCAATTGAAGATTTAACAAATGAAGCAGATCATACGATTACAGGTATTGAACCTGGCGCAGGTATTACGGCAGCAACTGAAAAGGCGCAAGAAGAATATGATAATCTTGCTGATTGGAATCTCGTGACCTCTTCTTCAGGAGCAATGACAACGGCACTTTCAAAAGCTATTAAAAATAAAGAAGAAATTATCGTTACAGGCTGGTCTCCACACTGGAAATTCGCAAAATACGATTTGAAATATTTAGATGATCCGAAAGGTGTTTATGGCGGCGAAGAAACGATTAATACCTTTGTTCGTAAAGGGTTAAAAGAAGATCAACCAGATGTATATTCCGTATTAGATAACTTCCATTGGACATCAGAAGATTTAGAAGCTGTTATGCTCGATATTTTAAACGGTGATGATCCAAAAGATGCAGCAAAAGAATGGATTAAAAATAATCCAGATAAAGTTGCTGAATGGACAAAAGATGTAAAAAAACAATAATTGTTTGAGTGCCTGGCACTTATTATGTCTACTAAGTAAAATATAGGCTTTCATTTTAGTAAAAATCCACGTTGCTTTCGTGGGCACAATATTAGGCGTAACCTTTGCAATAACAAGGTTTGTTGCGCCTGACATTGCATGCGTCCCCGCAAGAAACTTCGTGGATTTTTACTTCATTATACATAAATTATTTTCAGAATTGTTTGAGTGCCTGACACTATGATAACAATTTTAAGCAGATGGCGGCTCCTAAAACGAGCACAATACAAACAACTCGGCGCCAATCTTTTGATTCATTGAAAAATAACATACCTAAAAGTGCTCCTCCGGCTGCACCTATACCTGTCCAAATCGCATAGGCTGTTCCCATAGGCAATGTTTCCATCGCATAGGCAAGGCCTAAAAAACTAACGGTAAAGACAACAATTAATAATACTAAATTTTTGACGCTTTTTACCTCGTTATATTTGCTAATCATAAAAACACCCATCATTTCACAAAGCCCTGCAATTACTAATGCCACCCATGCCATTATGCTTTCACCTCTTTATCCTTTGGCTCACCTGTCACAAGCTTTAAGCCGACAACGCCTGCAAGTAAAACAATGATACATACTATTTTAGCTAGCTTCCATGGCTCTCCAAACAACAGGCTATCCGCACATACCGTACCAGCAGTCCCCAATCCTACAAACACTGCATAGACCGTACCAACTGGTAAATGCTCACCTGCCTTAATTAATAAATAAAAACTAATAAAGATGGCAACAGCTGTCCCCAACCATTCCAGTACACTATTGGCATGCTTTAAGCCAATTACCCAACCCACTTCAAAAAAAGCGGCTACAAAGACACTGATCCATTGTTTGTTCATCTGTAATTCCTCCAATTCTTTCTAAACATGACTATTCTAGCGCGCTAAGCATTCTAGTACTCTCCCTTGAAGGCACATAAAAAAAGCCTAAAGAAACACTGTTATCAACAGTATCTCCCAGGCTTTTATCCTTCCGTGTCACAAAATACATTTTGTGGTTTTCTCTCGGACCAGACTAGCGAATGCTACGGAACCCTAGAAAACTATCATATCTAATTGTCATTTTAGTATAGCAAATCACTTAAAAATTTTCCACTGGTACATAGCCTACTTTTTCAACTAATGCTTGCCCTTCAGGTGATACAATCCAATCAATAAACTTTTGTACATTTGGATTTTCCGTTCCAGTAGTCACTGCATAAAACTCGGATGTTAGTGGATATGTACCATTACGTATATTTTCCTTTGTCGGTTCAATACCATCGATGGAAAGTAACTGAATTTCCTTATTACCGACCATTTCTGTTGAATAATACCTAAATGTATAACCGATAGCATTTTTATAATTGCGATATTGTGAAACCTCATGAATGATTCCACCCATACCAGATGCTACATCTTCAGCCGGAGCCTCCATGATTGGTGTATCGCCCATCAGTTTTTCTAATGTCGACTGACTACCACTATCAGCTGGTCGTTGGAACGCACGAATCGTATCATTATCCCCACCTACATCCCGCCAGTTTGTAATTTCACCAGCGTATATTTGCTTCACTTGTTCCAGAGATAAATTTTCTACACGATTTTTATGATGCACAAAAAAGACAAATGCCTCTCGTCCAATCGGTGTCATGTCAAATGTGAGCCCATTAATCTCCGCATACTTTACTTGGGAATCAGATGGTGCAGCAGCAAAAATAATATCGACATCACCTTCAATTAAATTTTGGTAAGCCTCAGGTGTGCGGCTTACTTTAACTTCACTATTAGCATAATAATAGTCTTTTTTAGGATAGGTCGCTTCCACAAATGCTGCATATAAAGGATACATGGCTGTTGCCCCATCAAGACGTGGTAGCGGCTCTTCCAATTGTAATGAAGCTTTTTTATTGTTCTTCACAACTTTATTTTGTGCCGTAAATGGCTGATAGGTTGAGACCTCGATTTCAGCATCTACAGTGGCGATACTCATTTTATAATGGTGCTGGAGTGGTGCAATAGAAGTGAGTAGGAGAGCCACACCGACAATTGATGCAAACCATACTTTCCGCTTCTTCGTCTTAAACAAATCAAAAATTAAACAGACAAAAAGTAGAAATAAACTAATCGCGATAACAAAAAGTAGATTTAAATAATAGAACGCGCCATTGAGTGACAAAGTTAAAGCAATGACACCAGTAAAGAACACTAGATTTATAAACACAAATATTGTTTGGAAAAATTTCATTGCCTTCCTCCTCACCTATGATAGATTTACTCACCATTATCATACATAATATTTGTAAATAATTCCACATTCTACACTAAGAACACACTTACATAGGAAAATGCCAATAATATTGTCCTGTACTGTCTAGCACTACTTCAGGCAATTTACTGTCCAAGTATTCTAAATGTTTTTTTTCGCATCGTAAATTGCAATAAAATTCATCTACTTCAGGACTATAAATACTCTTTGCCCGATTCATTATCTCCTTGTAACAATTTCCACATTTAATAGTGATCATCGTTCACTCTCCCTTTTTTGCACCATTGATTGCATAAAAAAAGGAGCTTATCGCAAGCTCCTTACCGAAATTGATTAGCTAGCCTGTATAAACCCCATCACATGTATCAGGTGCTGGCTCATAAAAACAGTGATTTTTAAATTGACCAGCGAATGGTTGACCGTACCATGTCGGTGGGCATGGAGCATATGGATTAAAGTACCAAAGTGCATATTTCCCTGGATGCTCTCGCCAATAGTCTAAATTTTGTTTGGCCAATCTTTTTTCCGTTTCTCTTGCTCTTTGATAAAACATATTGCCTTTTTGTACAGCTTCAAATGAATAATTTCCACCTTGTACTTGGTATATAACATCTTCAATTGACCGTAAATCTTTAAAGTCTAAACAATTGGATACTAGTCGGTTGACAATAACATTACCAACGTACAGCATCCCTTGTTTGCCTTCACCTTCTGCCTCTGCCCTCATCATCCTTGCCATTAAATCAATATCTGCATCGCGGTATTTTACTCTCGGCAATTTATTCACCTCAAACTATTGTATGACCACGAAACACTAAATGTGTCAATTGGTGAAGATCAATGCGTTTAACAATGTCTGTTAACCATTCGACTTTTTAAAATAAACGGCATATTGTTGTGGATTCGTAAAACCTAAGTTTTTCCCTAATTTAATTGAAGCGTGATTATCAATATCACAATCCCAACGAGGTTGAATCTGTTTGGCAAGGCAATCATCTATAAATTGTTCAGCAACGATACTTGCTAACCCTTGCCCTCGATAATGAGCGTCAGTGATAATATCTATTTCAGCATACTTCATAGATTTAAAAATGGATACGGCTTCGCTAATAATGCGCTCTCCATCTTTCACACAAAACCCGATACCTTTTGCAATAAAATTGTCTACAGAACCCCAATATTCATTATAGTAATGGTTATCAAACTCCAAACAATGTTGGATATCCATCTTATTAATTTTTGATACACGAGACGCACTAACATGATTTCCTTTGCTATTTTTATACGTCATTTCATCAAATGAAAATGCATAACGATGTATTTTCCCTACATTTTGCTCGGCGATGCAGCTTTCAATCGCTACATTCCATTCCACATTAGGAGAAAATAATGTAAATCGTCGCCCTTGTGTTACGGCTACATCAAAAATGTTGACGATGGTCTGAACAGATTGTTTATATGATGGTTGACCTGCTACATAATGCAGTCCTGAATCTGTATGTATAAGCAACGTATTGTAGTCAGTGGAATCAGCATAAACAGTTCCTTGAATAATGCCATCCAAAATACTATAGACAAACGTTGGCGCTTCAGTTACTTTCGTTTTAATGAACTGAAAATGTTCTTTTTGTACTATTATCATTTCGCTTTCCCTCTTCACTAAAATATTGTTATGAATAACAGAATCGACAGTGTTAAGCACATACACCAAAGCGATAACCGTCCATCAAATCCTCCTTAATCGTTTCTTCCTTCTTCTTTTCAATACAATAACTAAAATTAAGCTCACAACCCCTAAAAATCCAATCAAACCGTATATCATGGGATCAATTATTAAAAAATAGCTATCTTGTAGTTGATAATGTTCACGCTTAAAGAGCATCGAACCACTCTTCCTTTCTATCATACCTTGAACAGCACTGAATAATATGAAACATGCAATACAAAAAATAAAAATAGACCAAAGTAAATTTTTCGATCTTTTATATTCTCGTAAGCCCATTAAGATAAGCATTCCACTTAAAAAGATGAGCATGAAAGGCAGTAAATCGTAGTTTTCTGTAATTCTCATGTAAATACCCATCGTCACACCAAGCATTGCAGAAAACAGTTGTAATACCATTAACAAATCAAATCTTTTAATTTTCATTAGCAGCATTCCTTCCTAGAGCCAATTACACCATCATTTTAATGCATCTCTCAATATCGCGACATTTTCCTCATAAAATAAAGCGTGTTGGTCGATACCACGACGTTTACACCATCCAATACTATTAAATGCATCTGTAAAACGATAAAAAGGCAACACCACTTCTAAATCAATTAATGGTCGAATACTGTTATAGCCATCTTGATATGCTTGATTCAAAGTTGCATCAAGACTTAAAAAATCACGATTAATTTTTGTAAAATCCATTTCTGTTGAGCCAAATCGTACGGACTCAAAATCAATGGTGCCTGACACGTTCTGGCCGTCAACAATAATATTGGCAGGACGAAAATCCATATGTATAAAGCTTGGTCCATCTGGAGACGGGAGTTGATATTTTATTTTCTCAAAATGCGCAATCGCTTGCTTGAATAAACTAGGTTCCACAACCTCTTTTACATCCTCTGCAAAACTATAAAAATGCCGTTCGACAAAACTAGACCAATTAGGGAATTCATTTTGAATACCGACTAACGGTTGCCCATCAGGTGGCTGAACTACATGCATTGAGGCATGAAGGACCCCCACTTGGAACGCTACTGTTGGTGAAGCTTGCGCTGTTAATGGTTGTCCTTTTAATTGAGATAATAAAAATGCACCAGGGCACTCCTCATCACCAGCCCAATAATCTAACAAATTAGGAATGGCTACCCTTCCCTTTAAGATTTCATACGCTTCTAGCTCCCGCTGACATTTTAATTTTGAATAAGGAATCTTCACAAAAATAGTTTCCCCATGACGCAACGTACATTTATAAACGGTAGAACCATGGGAATCTGCTACCTCATTAACAGTTTCTACTTGTATGCCAAATTGATCAAGAATACGAGTTAACAAAACACTTACCTCCTTTTTCATAATGAACACATTTTAACAATGGAAAATTTTACATTACCTTATTATCTATAATACATAATAAATATGCAAATGCATTCCTAAATTCAGGAAATAAAGATAAATAATTATATATACAATAGTTTTCCATTAAACTGAAAGCACTTATTCCTTAACCTAAAGAGACATTATTATTTGTTAAAAGCAAGTCTTAAAAGCCCCATACATTGAGAAAATCAAGATTTTCATTGCAATTTTCGAATTATTTTTTTCAATATACATTTTTTTCTAACTAACTTATTGACGAACAAATAATTATTTTATAAAATTATTTCACGTGGCAGAAATTACCTATATAAACCTAAGTGCCTCGTCATATTCAACATCCATTCACACATTTTTATCAAGAAAAGAGGAAACTTAGTGAGAAGCATTAAACATAAATTATTAGGCGCTTTTTTCATTGTCGTCTTATTAATTGCAGCTTTATGCGTGTATAACTTCAGTTCTATCATGAAATTCAATCAAGATACGGAAGGTATTTTAAAAGAAGATTTACCACTATTAATTGCTGATGAAGAATTAGCGTTTAATATTGCCGAACGAATTGCATTAGCACGTGGATACATATTATATGATGATCCTTCCTACAAAGAATCTTTTCTACAATACACGGAAGAAAGTAAAGAATTACAAAATAAAGTGCTGCTAGAAACCAATTCAGATCAAGCAAAACAACTAATAGAAAAAAGTGTAGAATGGCGAAAAATAATTACAGATGAAGTATTTGTAGCGTTCGATAAAGGAAATAAAGAACAAGCGCTATCGATTATGGCACAAAAAGTGCAGCCACTTGGTCGAGAGTTAATGGCTGGTTTTAAAGAAATCGCAGACACAAGAAAAGACATTATTCTCAATGAGGGAAATGATGTCATTGATACAGGAATAAGCATGAAAAATGCGAGTTTAATCATGTCCATTATTATCATATTGGTCGCAATTATTTTAGCGGTGATCACTGCACGTATCATTTCTAATCCTATTAAAAAAGTGGTAACGAGAATGTTGCAGATTGCAGATGGAAACTTACAATCTACAAATTTAGTGACAAAAGCTAAAGATGAAACGGCACAATTAATTCAAGCGACCAATACGATGAATGATCATTTAAAACATGTTATTACAAGCATTATTGAAGCAAGTGAACATGTAAAAAACCAAAGCCGAGGACTTTCTACTTCAGCAAATGAAGTGAAAGAAGGAAGCCTACAAATTGCCCTTACAATGGAAACCTTAGCTTCAGGCTCCCAAGAACAAGCACACAACTGTGCAAATCTTGGCGAAACACTGGCCGATTTTATTGAAAAAATTAAACTTTCTAGCAATGAAGGAAAGGCAGTAAGAAATCTCACTGGGAAAGTAAAAATGGCTACATTGAGCGGAAATAAGCTCATGGCTATTTCTGAAAAGAATATGCATGACATTGAAGATTTAGTGGAAGATTCAGTCGTCAAGGTAAGAGAGTTAGATTATAAAACCGCAAAAATCAATGACATCATCGCGGTCATTACCAATATTTCAGAGCAGACCAATTTATTGGCGCTTAATGCCGCTATTGAGGCTGCAAGAGCAGGAGAAAACGGCAAAGGCTTTGCTGTCGTAGCAGACGAAGTAAGAAAGCTTGCCGAAGAAGTAAAATATAGTGTCAATGACATTACGAACATCGTGAAAGCTGTCCAGCAAGAATCTGCCGAAGTTGCATCTTCACTAGAAGTCGGCTATCAAACGATTCAAAACGGAACATCCCAAATTAAAGAAACAGCTGAAACCTTCCATTTGATTGCTGACCTTGTGGAAGGAATGACAACGAAAGTTGGTTTTATCTCTAGTGAGCTTGAACATTTTGTGGACAAAGGTGAACAACTGAATGTTTCCATTCGTCAAATTGCAAGCGTATCAGAGGAATCAGCTGCCGGCATAGAACAAACCACCGCTTCTACCGAAGAAACGGCTAGTTTAATGGAACAAATATTAGAAAGCTCGCAAATGCTAGCTGACCAATCTGAACAATTAAATCAAATCACTAAAAAATTTACAGTTTAAAATGAAAAGATGTGTACTGAAATCCTGTACACATCTTTTTTGTTCATAAGCTTGTATCGGCGATTCTAGTGGTTTTATCGGCGATTTCTCACTTTCTATCAGCGATTCGCGTAATCTTATCAGCGATTTCTCGTCTTTTATCAGCGATTCAGGAGGTTTTATCGGCGATTTCCTTTTAACTTTCGCTTACTCGTAACAATACCTTGCAATTTTTTTAAATAAACCAAATTTTAGCGCTATAGAATTCGTTTGGTTTCCCCGTCAATTATTTTTATATGAACAGAAGATGAATTTCCTCCTTCAATATGTTTCAGCACTCCCGATAAATCAAGTAATTGCTTTAAATGAATTGATTGTTCACGATTTGCTTCGATTGATATACGATATGGACCAGCTATATTCATAAGAGACTCCATTCGCACGCCATCCTCCATAAAATAGGAATCTAAAAATTCTAATTCAAATGACACAGCTTCATCACTTCTATTATGTAATACAAGATTACATTCCCCAGTTAATAAATCTTCACTCACACTTTCAAAATTACAGTCGCCATTCCCATCGTACGAGATTGCCAGAATGCCACTTGCAAATGTTTCTTGGTAAATTACAACGAGTAAATTTGGTAAAACTGCATATGCAATTATAACTACTACTATAGTTCGGAAATGATACTTCTTCATGCTTAAACCAAGCAATATAATTGCCATTATAAACATTACAGAACCAATTATACCAAGCATTATATATCCATTTTGATTGTGAATAGGAAACGACATGAATGTAGAGTGTGCTTCTAACATTACATTGTTAGGAAACGGGAAATAGAAAGACATACATATTCCTAAAATAACAATGGAACTAATGAATATGACTTTATTTTTTATCATCTTAACCACTTCTCTTTTTACATTGTTTCAGCATTTTTCAGTCCTTGTAATTAAGGGAAATTGTTTATATGAAAAAACACCGTTAACGCTAAGAACTATTTCAATATTAATCAATAAATTGTAACTATAAATCTTTTAACACCTTTAAATTACGAATAACCAATGCACGAGGGTCAATATTTATCGTCGTCCAATCTTTATAGTCCTCAGGTATCGAAACTTCTTCTAAATTGCTAGTTTCTTTTGCTAAAGCCATCATTTCTTTTATATAGTTCTTTAACTTGCCAATATCTTCTTTTGTTCCGATTGACCCGTGACCTGGGATCGCTTTTTCAATAGGTAAGTCACTAACTTTATCTAAAATAGTCGTCCATTGTACTGGATTTGAATACGGGAAAAAAGATGGATGCATACCGACAAATAGCAAATCTGCCATAAAAATAATTTTATCTTCTGGTATATAAAGAAAAGAATCACAAGGAGAGTGACCACCACCAAGTGTTATAACTTTTGCAGTCCGTTTCGTTCCGAACATAGTAAACTCGTTAGTGAACGTACATTGTGGCAACACTAATTCTAGTTCAGGAAGTGAGATTAGAAGCTCTTTCAAAAAATTTATTTCAGTCAATTTCTGCCTATCGTTAAGGCTTTCATTTTGCTTTGAAAGTGTTTCAATATAATTTTTCAAACCATCTATATCGTCTTGCTGTTCAGCTATTCTTTGTGGATGGTTTTCCTGCATCTGTTGCAGTGACATTTGACTAGATATGATATGACAATCTTTAAATACTTGGTTCCCTCTCATATGGTCGCCATGGAAATGACTATTAATAACCCAAGTAACAGGTCGGTTCGTTATTTTCTCAGCTATATTTCGTAAATCTTGTGCTGCTTGTTGTGTATTAAACGTATCAAATACAAGAGTTTTGTCCCCTAAATCAACGAAACCAGCATTTCCCACTGAACCACTACCATCTTTTGCGATGGCAGCATAAATACCTTCACTTACCCGTTCAAGATTAAAATGTTTGGAATAAAATTCAGCCAAGTGATTCCCTCCTTTGTATTTGCTAATACGTTTATTAACGCAAGAAATAGAGCTGCATGGGCAACTCTATTTTCTAAGCGCGATGTTCATCTGTAAATATTTTAAGTGCCCCAATGATTACTACTAGTACGATTAACACGAACGAAAATTTAAGAATGTAAATATCAAAGATAAAACTAATGGCAACGAGAGGAAGTCCAACCATTGCTACTAATGACGTAAATTTCGTATATCGGATAAGCTCATTGGAAAAGGTCGGTTCTTCTTTATACTTCCATTTATTCCCTAACATTAAACTTTCTTCAGGATTAAAATAAGACCAAATAATTAATCCATAGATAGGAATCATAATAATGATTATAACAATCTTTTCAGCCATCAACATTCACCTTGCTATTTTCTTCTATTTTACCATAAAAATCCTTCCGTTTCAGAAGAGTTTTTTTGATTGTGGTTAATTCTCTATCGCCGATTTAAGAGACTTTTGCGGCGATTTCTCTTATTCTATCGGCGATTTCTTGCTTTCATTCAATGAATTATCTTTGCTGTATCGTAATGGCTAATGTTCCCCATTGTTTTTCTTGTTCTGGTGTGTAAATTTCATATGTACCGTCCAACATTTCTTTCATTGTCCAACCTTCACAATCGAATGCTTTAAAAGGAATGTCTTTATACATCGCTTCAAAAGTATCGTATTTTCTTAATACCGTTACTTGTACATGTAATGTTTCGTTTTTAGATGGAAGGCTTATAAACTTTATCGTGTCGCCGACTTTGATTTTTCTTCTCTTTTCATCATTCAACCGGACTTCTATCGTCTTTTTCCCCTCTTTTATGGAACTGAAAAAATTATCATATATCCCCATTTGATGTTCCACTTGAACGCCCCCGCCGTTTATTAAATCGTTGTATAAAATAAATAACCCACCAAACAACGAGAAAACCGTAGCCTAGTAGGACGTAAATCGACCAGGGAGCTCCTTGTTGTAATTGGGCAATGAAATGCTCGAACTCGTCTACCCCTATTTCTCGCCCAATACTGTTGATAATACTAATGATGGGAATAGTGAGTGCTAGAATCAATGTCACCGTCGACAAAACAACAGTCCTAAAGCGAATAATATTCAGTAGTGCAGCGCCCAAAGATACTAGAATAAATATGTAATAAATAATTAAAACCCAATTAGGAACCGTCTCCCAATACATTTTTTCACCTCACGCTTAGTTAAATCGAACTTTAAATATTTTTGACATATACTTAAGTTGCAAGAAAGCCCATAATGTAAACAACAATGCACTAATAGTAAACAGCGCGATTGGCAATACATAATACCAATCTGGGAAATAACGATGAACAATAAAATATTGCCCTGCTTGAAATCCTTCTGTTACATAAAAAAGTTCCGTTAGCAAAGTAACTTGATTGTCAGCATTCATCGGAAATACATGTTGCGCCTCTTTAAAATCTAAATTTATATATTGTATATCTTCGATGGAGGCTTTTTTCACATGAATCGCTATGCTCTCATCTGTATGAAATTGTGCATTTATTGCGTGTAGTGTCTGTTCGATGTTTTGAATATCACGACTACTAAGGTCTTTGCCATTGAGTTCACTAATGAAGGTGTTACGGACTTCACGGTAGTTCGCGTTAAACGATTCAGCAAGATAAAAAGAGCTAAAACCCACTACTAAAAACAACAGAAACCCATAAAATAAACGTCTCGTTTTCTTCACATTCATCCCTCCGCTTTTTATTCAAACAAGGCGACCTTTAACTCTATTCCGTAACAATGCATAAGCATCGCGTGTAATTGCCCTCGGTGATGATAAATATGAGCAACCATTTCTAATAACCATTCATATCGTGTGTATGTAATACCCCAATAAGCAGTTACTTCCTCTTGAAGTTCCGCTTCTGTATAATTCATAAATTTCTTTTCTAATAATTGATAATTGTGCAGCAATGCTTTCTTTATCTGAAATCGATTTTCAAACGAAAGACTCGTATAATAGTCAGTCATCCGGTCTTGGGATGCTCCATCTGCAATAAGTGAATCTGCTTTACAAATCGTAGCAATATGCTCCAACAACTCGCCAATAGAATGTTTATTTGGGGTCGGTCTTTTTAGCAAGTCATGTTCTGCTAATCTATCAATTATCTCAACTATCGTCGTTACTGCAACTTTTATTTGATGTAATGCGTGCTTACAATAGATCGTCATCTTATCGCTCTATCCTATAAATCATTGTTATCGATGTACCACATATTTCATAATCTTCAAAACCTAATTTTCTATAAATATAAATCGCATGACGATTTTCAAGATCTACGCTTAAGGAAATGGATTTATATCCATCACACGTCGCTTGTTGAATAATCTTCTCCATCAGCAACGTTCCTACGCCTTGCCCCCTCGCTTGTGCTGTCACTGCTATGCCTAATTCAGGGGTTTTACTATCTACGTAGCCATATCCTTTATGACTTTCGTTAAATAAGCGGTACCAAACCGCACCGACCGGTTGATGATTTACATTCCACGCAATCAATGCCGTATCACCATTTCTACCCCAGCCTTCATGGTATTTTTTTAGATTTGGCGAATTGATTAAGTCTTCCTTTTGTGGCTTATTTTCTAAAATATAAATCGATTCATAAAGCATATCAGTCAAAAAGTCTGCTTCATAATGTGTAGCATTTCGAATCGTAACGATGTCGACACCCCCAATTAATTTTGTATTTTATTAACTTCTATGTAAATAGCTGAATTCCTTCCTCTCAAGTAAGCCGAGCAACATGTATCCATTTTTTTTAGCATAGATTTGGTATAATGAGGTAATTGCTATTTTATCAACAGGAGGGATTTTTTATGTCATTAACTAAAACAAATATCTGCACATGGGGGCCATTTTCAACTTCACCGCCACCACCGTTTACTCCAGCTGAACAGGCATCACTCAACATGCTTATAGACAAAACAGATTAAGAATCTGCGAGATATAAGCTGTTTCGCAGATTCGAAGGAGTAAACAATGAAATCTAACATTCAGTTTATTGTCTCTATGGTCATTTTCGGTACAATCGGTTTAGTTGTACGAAACATTGATCTAACTTCGAGCGAAAGAGCTTTACTAAGCAGTTTGATAGGTTGCTTATTTTTAACTATCCTTTTCTTTATAATGAAGAAAAAATTTTCATGGCATTTAGTAAAGTTAAATGCTTCCATTTTAATTTTTTCCAGTATTGCATTAGCAGGGAATTGGGTTTTCCTTTACCAATCCTACGACCATACAAGCATTGCTAACGCAACACTTGGTTATTACTTTGCACCAGTGTTTGTCATGCTACTTTCTCCCTTTGTACTGAAGGAACCATTGTCCATTAGAAAAATAGCTTGTGTGACAGTCGCCGTAATCGGTTTAGTTTTCATCGTCGGTGACGGTTTGAGTGCATCTAAAACAGATGACCTGCTCGGCCTTTTTTATGGCTTAATTGCCGCAGCATTTTACGCAGCATTATTGCTATTAAATAAATTTATTAAAGCTATAGAAAAACTAGAGCTGACAATTTTCCAACTTGGTATCACTGCTTTATTGCTTATGCCGTATGTTTTCTTATCCTCTGGTTTTGGTATATTTCATGTCGCGAGTTCGTCGATCCCTTTTATTTTTATTTTAGGTATTTTTAATACGGGGATTGGATTTTGGTTATTTTTTTCAGGTATGGAGAATCTAAAGGGGCAAAGTATTGCGATGTTAAGTTATGTTGATCCATTTGTCGCGATATTAATTTCGGCCCTTATTTTGCAAGAGCACATGACGATGCTTCAAATGCTCGGTGGTGCATTACTTTTAGCCTCAACCTTTGTTAGCGAAATAAAATCACGCAAATTTTCGGCACACTAAATGGTCTATACAGTGGGAAGCGTGATTTCCCACTGTTTTTTATTTCCCTCCTCGAGTTAGGCTAAATGGTATTAGTTGTGTTAGAATGCCATATGATAACGGCATTAGTTCCACTTCTATTTAGTCATACATCTACCATTCGTTAACTTCTTTTTTCCAATGCTAATATAGTACCTAAGCCGATTAAAGTAAATCCACTCACTATTTTCTGCCATAACATAGCGGTTTTATTTTTCACTAAAACATTTCGAATGGAACTGGCTATAATGGAGTAGCCAACATCCACGACTAAAGTGAGACATCCAAAAATGACGCCGAGGACGATGAATTGCCAAAATGTATTCCCTATAGCGGGCGAAATAAATTGCGGCAGAAACGTCAGGAAAAACAAAGCGACTTTCGGATTAAAAATATCCGTAATGGCGCCCTGCCAAAATGCTTTGCGAATCCCCCCTTGCGATTTTTGAATGGTAATGTTGATTCCTTTTTTATCTCGTATCGTCTGAATACCTAAATAAATTAAATAGCCCGCACCTATGTACTTTACGATTTGAAAAACAAGTGCCGATTTCAGCAAGATAGCTGATAATCCAAAGGCGGCAAGCAGAATATGAAACAGTACCCCCACTTGCATACCAATTGCTGTCGCGATGCCTGCCGTTTTACCTTCCGACACACTACGGCTAACGATAAATGCCATATCTGGACCTGGAACAATTGCGATAATAAAAGTAGCTACTAAAAATGCGACAAAATGACTGTAATCTAAAGAAATAAAATCAAACATACGCTCACCTCCAATGCAACTATAACGAATTCATGCAATCATCACAATATTTTTATTTATCTTAACTTAAAGTTCCGTGGGCAAAGTAACTTTGCGTAACTCTTCCAATCCACATATCGATGAAAGATTTCACCCAATCAAAAAAAGCTTTACTCCATGGCGAAGTAAAGCACAAGGTCGCAATCCAAAACGCTTACTGCATCGACTTTCGGACTTTTTCAGGAATCATGACGACTTCAGTTCGTAACTCGACAGGTCTAAAGGTTTCATCGATACATTCATCCCAATATTCAATATGTTTTTTATCAATCCAATGTGATGAATCGTCGACATCGATTCCACCTGTTCCTTGCACAACATACCAATATAAATATTCTTCTCCATTTAAAACTTCACGGAAAATGGTTTCAATGTACATTTTCTCCCCTTCAAGCGTAACGAGTACATCTTCCATATTGTCGTTCAAAAAAAGCCAACCATTCATTTAAGTGTACGCGCTATCGGGTTAAACAAGGGAAAACAGCGAAGGTAAAATTTTATTCGTTCCTTTCCTTCTATAATATATAAAGCTGTTATTTTAAAGAAATACTATTACATTGTTTAATAAATATAAGGGTCTTTTCATATAGCTTTGGTTGACTCTCAATATACGTTAATTGATCAGGAAGATGATCGAACAGACTTACTTCTTCAATTTCTGATATTGGCAATTGCACCATTTTCTTTATATTCGCAAAATATAATCTTCCAAAAATTTTACGGACTGCATCATCCATTGAATAGTCGCAGATTGGAACGATATCCGCCATTGTACAGCCAGTTTCTTCAAAAAGCTCCCTTTTGGCGGTTGCCATAATGCTTTCTCCATGCTCTCTATGTCCACCAGGAATTTCCCAAGTATTTCGTTCCTTATGCCTTACATAGAGCCACTTCCCTTTATAAATAGCGCTAGTTACTGCAAATGTTAATTCTGCTTCATTCAAAATTCCTAAACGATAAAATTGTATTTTCATAGTGCACCTCACATACAATTGAAGGATAAACAGAACAAAAAACCACGGTTACTTAAATAGAATGGGGTAAAAACATTACTAATTTTTTCTTTTGAATGCATGCGTTTAATTTATGGTATTCATTAATCTATTTTAGTTTTTCTACAGGTGTTAGGGTTAATTTTTCTGTTATTCCCAATCGATTTGTTTCAACTTTTAACGCTTGTTCATCAAAAGGGCCAAAAACTTGATGCTGATTCACATCAATAATCCAGTAACAAATTGCATCATTAGTAAGATTTTCAGGCGGCTTTTCATACTCATTTTCATCAACCTCTAATACGATTTGTTTCGCAACGATATACGCTTTATTCCACCAAACAGCCGTCACTTTAGCTGGTACATACAAATAATTTGCGATTGTTTCATCATCAGATTGAACAGGTTTCTCTCCATAAATGGCAATTTGATGAGCTGATAATCGGTCGATTCGATAGCCATTTTCTAGTTCGATTGTATAGTCAGCCATACCCGCACAACCAGTTAAGAACAAACATAGCAAAATGAAGATAACTTTTTTAATGAGTACCACATCCCTTACTTACACAGAACTATTCAATAAAAATAAAGACATCAAGTTGACCGCTTTTTCATCTGTAATATGAGCATAATGCCCTCCATTTAATGCTACTGTTTTAATTCCGCTTTTTTTCAATTTATCAATATTTGATTGTAGCTTTCGAATTTTGTCAGCTTCACTGTTTCTATTGCCAAAGAGAACAAGGCAGGGAACCTTCAGTTTTTTTACAAGTTTAGGAAGGTCAGCTCTATATGCGGCTAATAATAAACTGATCCCTTCATTGGAGGTGGTCGGTTGGTTTTGAATGGCTGCTCTTATGAATGATGTGTCTTCTAGTCCTAAACGGGAGATGGTTTGTTGTATATAATCTTCTGTTTTTATTTGATTGGTTGATGGTGGATTATCTCCAAGTATTTTTTGCCCAAACAATCTATGCAAAATATTGATTAAAGGTAAAAAATATCCAACATTACCCATCATAGTAACAGGAAACCGCTCTATTTTCGCATAGCCAATATCTAATAATATTAATTTATTTACCTTGTCTGGATAATAAAATGCAAAAGCTAAACCAATAATGCCACCCAAAGAATGTCCGATTACGTTGACCTTTTGTAATTGGTTTTCTTCCACATATGTAAGAAGCCAATTGGCAGCATCTTGGAGTCTTACTATCCCTTCTAAACCCTTACTTCTTCCTATTCCAGGTAGATCAAGCATATGGGTAACAAAATGTTCTTCTAAAGCATCCGCTATCGGTGTACCAAATTCAGCCGACCAACCCGTACCAGGTAAAAAGATATTGTGTATAGTACCTACCCCTGTAGTAATTGCGTAAATATTCTCCATTAATCCCCCTGCTCATTTCAATAATTATGGTTTACTCCACTGAATAATCTCTACACTATTTACAGCTACCTCTCCAAGACTTAATAGATGTGGGATAAATGGGAACAGACCAAACTCCTTGCCCTTTTCCTTTTCCAACCTATAGTATTCAATTGTTGCTAGAGGAATTTCTGTCATTTCTTTATATTCGTCCATTTTAACTGTCCTAATTTCTACTTCGTTTATTTCTTCACCAGGCCCTCTATAATTTTCTTTTGAATAAAGATACATAGCATTATTATTATTTTTTATATGTTGTATAGGGATTTTATAAAATGAAACATCTGCGTTCGTTTCTATACCTAAACTTGTGATTGCCTTATAAATGTAATACGGATGTAAAGGTAAAAAATGAAGCACATCATTCCATAAACAATTTAATTTTGGAACATGTCGTTCTAGAAGTTTTGTTCTTTGAGGGTCATTAAAATACTTCTTCGTGTACCTGTCGTATAAATGAGGATACGCTTGCTTTAAAGAATTCAATGGAAGAAGCTTATCTCCAAGCATCTCTTGTGGAACCATATGATAAATAAAATTTCCCATTATCCCATCTCCTTGTTTAACCCTCAATATTCGATACGAAATCCTCCATAATTTCTACTACTTCTATTTGCCCGTTTATCAAAAGTTCTGTAAGCTCACTTTTCATATCACTTTTCCAATAATCTTTAGCCTGTTCAATTTTTTGAGAAAAAGGGGCCCCATCCTCCTTCGGTAAAAGATTTGCATTTCCTTCAAAATAATTACCGTTAACTCGAAGTTTGACAATCTGCAAAACATAGCGATTGTATAAATCAAATAGTTCTTTCCATTTCAATACATCCTCATAGCTTTTTGTAGCGTATAAGCAAGACAATCTTGAAGGATAATTAGGAAAATCTTGTAGTCTAACCATTTCTACTATTACTTCTCTAATAGCTCTAATTGTTTGTTCTACATATTTAAACGTTACTTCCGCATCCTCTTTACTTAGGTGCAAGCCATCCTTCATTTTTTGAGCATTGATAATTTCAATAAAATCTTCACCTTTAGTATTTACTTGTTCCTTATCAAAAAAGAAGCTATATAAGGTGTTTTTCTGGGAATGCTCAAAGTTAATTATTTGCCCTATGTACATTTTATTTCTCGTTACAAGATGATACGCAAAAAATTCTTTGTCCTTCATACTCTACCTCCGCAACTTAGAGTTCAAGACATGAGACTTAGCCTTCATCCTTGATTAAACTACCACCAGTACTAAAAAAATGTTCATTATCAACAGATTCTATAAAACCCTTTAATTGAATGCTAGGATCATCAATGCCTAACACAGATTGATCTCCCATTCCTTCAAACGGCATGAAAACATGAAGTGTAATTTTTTCTCCTGGCTGAATATCTAATTTATTGCCATCCGCTTCTACTGTGTATTGATTATCCTTTAAACCACTTTCCCCGAGTTTGATAGGGTAAGAAACAAAAACATTATTTTGCTTAATAACAAAATCACTATCATTTTTTAAATGTATAGTATAGGATATGCCATTTTCGAACCTTTCTGTTTTCATTAATGCTAACGTTATTTTTTCTATATCGTTTGTTGTAAACGTTTTTTCACTTACACATCCTGATAGCAATACAAGTATTAATAGACTTGTACATAATAATTTCATTTTCATTCTTATGCCTCCATACTTGTTAAACATCTTTTGGACTGTTATAGCTTTTTAAAGTAAAGATAATAAATCCTACAATTAATATCGCAAAAATTCCTAAACCGTTATAGACATCTTGGATATAGCTTTTTTGATATGCATACTCGCCTTCTCTAATAGCTTTTATATAGTGTCCATTGCCTAAGTCAATGGCTATTGCAATATGAGTAGCTACACCCTCGATAGCATAATATTTCGTTCCTTTTGGATAAATATTCGAAAAATTACCTTCAAATTGTTCCATATCGGAATACTTCGTGACTTGTCCAATCTCCTTTGCAATATTTTCTACATACTCATCGCTAATCACATAAATATAATCGTCCCAAACAACGAAAGGATATGCCCAACTTGTTGCCATTGCTTTGCATGGTAAAAGTAAAATGACTACAAAAGCAGAAAGCAAAAATGTATATTTCAAGCATAACACTCCTTACTAAAAGAACTTTTATTATAATTAGACGATTAAAACCCAATTGTGTTACAAATAATACCAATTCAATCAAACTTAATAAAAGGACTGCTAGAACAACTCAACGGTCGTTAAAGGTAGTCTTTCCACTGTTGCCACGCTATCCTTTATTGATAATGTTCGAGGTAATTGCCGCCTTCAAAAATATGTTTTATATCTTAGCCATTTCAAAACAATCACTAAAGATAGGTCTAATAACTTCTTCTTTATAAATTTCTCATTTTGGTTTTTTGGGTTACTTTCAACTTTCTCGAGAAATAGATATATAATAGTTTTTATCCAACAAATTAAAAAACACGATGTTTCTTATTTATTAATTTAAATAATGCCTTCCCTATCTAAACCATGTTATAACTTTATCTTTGACCGTTTTAATATGTAAAAAGACCAGGTACTCACTATTAAATGAGTCCCTGGTTATTTTTTCACTTCTTCAAGAAACTTATCAAAATTAAAATTTTTAAAGGATGAAATTCTTAGCATATCAGTATTTGTCATCTCTAAATACCGATCTTTACCATGAAGTCTTGGTCCCAGCCATAATTCGGAAATGAAAAAATTTTGAAGTTTTCAAATTAAATATTGTACTATTAATTTAAAGCTAGATAAGTATAGCCAATTTTCCCATTTAGAGAAGACCAAGAAACAAATTTTAAACCTGAATTGTTTTGTCCACCATCAGAATCATAATAGCCAACTTCTCCTTTAGAGTTATAAGCAGCTATAACAGTCCAATGGTATCTTAACTCACCTGAACTAGCATTTAAAAATTCTATTACACCTAGCGGGTATTTTTTATTAATAGCATTTTGAACGTTTGCAAAAGTTGGCACTTCTACACCACTTTGATTATAAGCTCTTGATTTTGCTGTAAATTGGTTTTTATTTAGATTTAACTGTGTTTCTAATCCATTATGAAAAGAATATTGATTTGTTCCCCAGAAATATGAATTCATCATATAATACATTTGATTAATATGTTTAGCATCATTACCATAATAATCTGAGTTTCTTACCTCTGTTATCCCTCGAACGTTCCGATAATAATTAGCAATCATAACCCCAACTGCTGGGCCACATGATGAATTAGGGTTTGCTACACCTGATTGCCTTTGCCAAATACGGGATACTGATAATGTGTCAGGTAAAGTAGCTAAAGTCGATATATCATTAGTTAATGTATCACTATCTCTTTCGCTAATAGAAAAGTCTGAAATTTCTTGTGTCATAAGTGTTCCAGATTGAATCTGTTGTTCTATAATATTTTGTTCAATAGAGGCTTCACTTAAATTAATACCAAAATTCATTTCCTCATAAAAGTTAATATTGTTTGGTTCATATTCTTTAGCATATTCAATATATTTTTGTTTTGCTTCTTCAAGAATTTTATTTAAATCATTTAAATTATCTGCAAATACTATATCATTAAAAGTTAAGTAGAACGCTTTTTGATGTGGGTTTCCTGCTAAAATTTCACCATAATGTGTATCGACACCATTGTCAACTGCACCCCATTCTAGTAATGTCCCTAAAGATTCTTTAGCTGAAATTAAGGCATAGCCAACTATTTTATCACCCTCATAAATATGCACATAATAACCTATCACCGTATCATCAGTATGGTATAATTCACGAACATATCTAAGTTCGATATTTGATGACGCAACATTCAAATATTCTGCACGTGATTGAATTTCTTCAAGTGCTTTTCCTTGTAATTCGAAAGGAATTGTTCCATCGGCTTCTTTCGCGTCAACATCTGGTAAAAAAATACAAAAACTAAGGAATGCTACTACAACCATCATTACTTTTTTCACGTTTTTCCCTTCTTTCGATAATTTTTTCACCAAATGCCAAATTCAGACATTTGATAGATTAATAATACTATAATTTTTTATTAAAAACCCATTAATTCTAAAATAGGTATTTTTTTACTATAAAGCCCATTGGTAATAATTACTTATTTATTATTACAAACCTTAACTTATTGGGGTGATAGTCTACTACATAAGCTATAATTAAAATAGAAGAATCTTTAAAAAATAAATTTAATTAGGAGTTGTTTATATGGCTATAAAAGCGATAGAGTTATTTTTAGTGATAGGTTCTATTTTTTTTCTTTTTTTGATTTCATTTTTTTTAAGGAATGGAAAAAAATTATTGTATAGCTTTATAGTTATTATCCTTATAAGCTATGCAGTATTCCTAACTATTCGCCCGCATATACAGGACGCAAAATATGATAAATATACTCAAATGGTTGAAGAACATTTAGAAATGAAATACCCTAATGCATCTTGGGAAACTAGTTTTGATAAAGAAGAATTATTAACTACAGCATATGGATACCAAATAAAAGTTAAATTTGCTGACGAACCAACAGTACTTTATGTATATAAAATTGAAAATGATAAAGTTATTCAAGCATATGTATCATATAATGAAAATCATCATCAAAATGACGGAAAGTATGTGGAACGAGATTAAAGACTTCTCATAAGATACTAACTATAAGAAAAGCAAAAACTCAACTGTAAAGTGATAATAAAGTTATTTAATTCTGATTTAAAAATATAAAAGCCTCGCTACAAATCAACTTGTAGTAAGGCTCTTTAAATTTATTATGGTGTACCATTACTGTTTATTGTTCTATTGGTACTTCTACAGTAAATCTAAGCAAAAGGAGATAATGTATAGTTATAGATGGTTTTGGAGTTCCAGGTTTTTAAATTCTTCTAAACCATACACAATTTCAGCAAGTTTTTTCCCTGCAATGTGAATGTCCACCGTGTCGAGTTTTTGGGCGCCGAGTGTTTCATAAAATTGACAAGCATGATTGTCTTTCAGCACTAAAATGAGCATGGAAGTCCATCCCATCCTCTTTATTACATCCACGATGGCTGTCATAAGTGCTCTACCAATCCCGCGCCCTTGGTATTCTTGTAAAATATAAATGGCATATAATTCACCTTCAAACCCACTATATTTTCCACTTCTTTCTTTGCCGCCCGATGCGAAACCAACAATGTCTCCTGCATCATTTTCAGCAACAAATACCCCACCATTCGGAATGGTTTTTTGCCAATTCTGCTCACGACTTTCATACGATAAATTGGTTAAATAGTCGTCCGGCACAATGTTGGCATATGTTGTTCTCCAACTGTCGACATGTACTTTCGCTATTGCTTTGGCATCTGTGACATCGGCTTTTCTGATACTAAAATTACTATCCATTTGATCACTCCTATTTATAGATTCGATTATTTATCCATAGTTACTGGCGATTCTATATGTTCTATCAGCGATTCGCAGAGTTTTACCGGCGATTTCATGGGTTCTATCAGCGATTTGCGATGTTTTATCAGCGATTTCATGGATTCTATCTGCGATTTGCGACATTTTACCGGTGATTTCATGGGTTCTATCAGCGATTTGCGATGTTTTATCAGCGATTTCATGGATTCTATCTGCGATTCGCGATGTTTTACCAGCGATTTCATGGATTCTATCTGCGATTCGCTCAACTAAAGCCTTTTGTGGCGATTGACACAGATATAATGGCGATTGACCCAAGGTTTGTGGCATTTCGTACAATTTTAGTGGCGATTCGCAGGGTTTTTCCGGCGATTCATGGGTTCTATCAGCGATTCGCAGAGTTTTACCAGCGATTTCATAGGTTCTATCAGCGATTCGCGACGTTCTATCGGCGATTCACGACCCTCTATCGGCGATTCACTCAAGATTTGTGGCGTTTCACACTAATTTAATGGCGATTGATCCAAGGTTTAATGGCGAACTGCCTGCAATCTTATATTCTTTAAATCCAAACATCATTTTCAGCCGTCCTGTCGTTCTGTATTTCACCTGTATTAACAACACCTCTGGGCTCTACAATCATTATTTTGCATTCTTTTTCTGCATAAGGCTTGTGCTCCACACCTTTTGGTATAACGTACATTTCGCCTGCTGATAGTTTAACCTCACCATCTCGAAAGGCAATTACCATTTCTCCATCCAGTACGATAAATACTTCATCTGTCTCCTGATGTTGGTGCCATACAAAGTCCCCTTGAATTTTAACTAACTTAAACTGATAGTCATTCATTTCAGCAATGACTTTAGGAGACCAATGCTGGTTAAACTTCGATAGCTTTTCGCTTAAATTAATAGGATTGTGATTCATATATATTCCTCCTTTTTTTCCTTATATTACACTTTATACAAAAGCAAATACAGTTGTTTTCACTTCCTATTAGCAATCAGCAACTTAAATTCTGAAAATTATGTTAAAATAAATATAAACTGCAAGGAGGAATTTACATATGGCAATCGAAAAAGTACGTGAGCATTTTGCACAATGGAATATCCAACATAAAATACAGGAACTGAATGAAAGTTCCGCAACGGTTGAAATGGCCGCACAAGCACTAGGCTGTGAACCTGAGCGCATCGCTAAAACACTCTCGTTTCTTGTCAATGATGGGGCGATTTTAATTGTAGCTGCGGGCGATGCCAAAATAGACAACGCCAAATATAAGGCCATTTTTGGTGTGAAGGCTAAAATGCTGGCGAAGGAAGAAGTAAATGATCGCATTGGACATGATATCGGGGGTGTTTGCCCATTTGGTATTAATGAAGGGGTTGCTGTTTATCTAGATGAATCGCTTAAACGATTTGCAACTGTTTTCCCGGCATGTGGTAGCAGTAATTCTGCAATTGAACTTAGTATTCAAGAGCTAGAAGCGTATACACCTTATCAGCAATGGATTGATGTTTGTAAAGGCTGGAACGACTAACTTAAAAAATCCACTTCGCCTCCTGCGATTGCGGAAAGCGAAGTGGTTTTTTACTTTACAGGCTAGCTTTATTACCTACAGCGAGCCAATGTGAGTCCCATTCTGTAATTTGATTGCCCACACGGCAAGACAGTCCACATGCACGATTATCAGCGATAAAAGAGCCAATTAGCCATTTTTTTGAATGTAACCCATCCGCTAGTTGAATATCGATGGATGGCATTTCCACATATTGCTGGTAAATAAACAAATTATCATCATAGTGTGTATTTGCAGATGCATTTGTTTTCGAGCCGTCACCTGCATAAATTTCAACTGTATTGCCTTCACGAGAATAAACAGGCTTTTTTACATAGGGTATTCCCTGTGCTATAAAGGGCTGTGCAGATAAGTACGTCGGTAACATGTACTTATTAATTGCTGCTCGCTCCTCCGCATTAAATAACAGTGGATCATTTTTTCGCTCCCAAATAAGCCATAACAAAATTTTAGATTGCAAGACATAGGCAGCTGGTGGATTAATAATCGCGAGTATGCGGTCTTTTACAAGCTCCAAAAGTTGCAGTCCAATTCTATCGCCATCGGATGCCACATCATCCATTAAAAACTCAACTGGATGGGCGGGGCGATACAAAATATCGATTTTCTCCATTGATGGTGTGTAGAGCCCTCTCGGTACTTCCTGTGTATCGTTAAAAAAAATAAGAAGCTTGTCGATCGGTACGTATTCAATATCGAATGGCACACATCTTTTCAAAAAATGTACCTGACAATATTCCTCAAAGTCTGCTTCAGCCGTTTTCCCCGTAATGACAATTTTAGGCTTTTTCACATCATGTAAATAGTGCATCGCGGCAAAAAGCGCTCCAGATAACGTTTTTTGCAGGGCTGACACATCATTTGGATTTTCGAACTGAAAATGCTGACAAAGCTGTTCATTCATCTCAAATGTTTCTTGTACTAAAAATGGCGTTTCTCCATTTAATTCGAGACATTTGATGTGGCCATCTTCCGTACAAATAAAATCAAAACGAGCAAGGATAGACTGTTGCTGTAAATAGTCCAAGTGAATATAAGGCACCATTTCTGCTCGTATACCGAGCGCACAAAGCTGGTCCTCAGTTAAGTGCTTAAATTGTTTGCCAACTTTTAAAAAGATTTGCCACAGGATGTTTGAGGCGTAATACAGCTCGTCAATTTGCTCCTTTGGCAATTCTTTCACATCGTATAAGGCGTACGCTAGATTTTCAACATCATAAAAAAAATGAGGAAATTGCGAATAGAATTTTTGCCGTTGCTTGTTTAATGTTTCGTGTTCCATCGGATTTCCTCCTTTTCCAATCGATTAGGACGACGAAGAGCCACCTCTCGAAGCACCGCCAGAACCAAAACCTGATTTACCGGTGTTCGATGTAGAGCTTGAATACGAATTAGAACGATCACTAGAAGATGAGCTAGAGCCATTCGAATAAGAACGCTGCCCGCTCGAATAGGAATTTGTGTTATTAGCATTTGTTCCACTAGTCGTTGAGGCGTTTGAATTCGTACCATTGGAAGTTGAGTTATTCGATGGGGATTTATTCAAATCTACGCTTCCACCACTTGATGATGTGCCAGTTGAAGACGAAGAGGAGCCACCTGTTGTTATGCCATTTGTTTTTTTCGTAGTAGTCGATGCTGCTCCTGCCGATTCACTACTGTCCTTATCTTTATCCGTTCCATTTTTTAAATTTTTGCTTTTATAAATGGCACTGCCAATCATGGCACCAGCAGTGGCATACATTAAACCATTAAAGAAATGTTGGGCATAATACGGTGAATTTTCATCTAAACATTCAAACGAACCATCATCGCTTTCTTGCCACTCTTCACAAGCATCCGCCAATTCACTATTATGTACATTGAGTAAATCCTCATCATTAGTCGCTTGATGATTATTGCTTGATGTAGTCGTTGGATTGACCGGGTCATTTGTCTCCTCAATTGCCTGTGAGTCACTATTGCCACATGCCGCTAATTGCATAACCATTAAAGAGGCTGTGGTCACCGCCATATATTTTTTCATTTGTTTCGCCATATTTGTACGCTCCTTCAACTTGTTACCTTTTTTACGGATGACCTGTAAATTAGTTTCATTGTGTTTACAAATTTATACTATAAATAATAGCACAATAGTAATTGAATAAAAAAACGTCAGAGTAATAACACTCTGACGCTTGCATTATTTTGTCTTTACTTTTCTCCCATAAGTCATCCAGCGCCACAATCGTTCCAATGGCCCTATTTGAAAAAACTTAAACCAAATAACACTAAAGATGATTTGAATGACAAAAATCATAATGGCGATCATGACAATATTGGAAGTCGAAAGCACTTCTAGCCCCATTAGCGATATAATTTCTAACCCGATAAAACTTTGAGCTAAGTAATTTGTAAAGGCCATTTGTCCAACACGACCAATTGGTTTCATTATTTTTACGATTGTCGCATGTTCCAACACAATAAATAAACAAGCTAAATAAAAATAAGTAGTTGGGATGACACCTAAACTAAGTATGAACTGTAACTGAGGGTCCTGATGTTGAGATGCAAACCAAATCCAACAAGATATAGCGACAAAAAGAGGACCTGTTGCATACAATACCCATTTTATTTGTTGGGCGTGCTGTCCGATATTTCTTATCCAATCCGCTTTCGCTACGAGAAAACCGGTTAAAAACATAATAAAAACAGTTAGTATATCATTCCCTAATAAATCAAAAATCGTGGAGACGAGACCGAAGTCTGGTAAATACAGTTGACCTACTATGCTTACAATATAAACGGTAATAATAGCAAAAAGCCACTTACTAATAGTAGAAACTTTTGCATGATAAAACGGTAGTAGGAAAAAACCGATGACTGCATATACAAATAATATGGAGCCCCAGAAAAAAACGAGATGGATGATACCAATAATGAATAACGACAGTAAACGTCTTGCAAAGCGCCATCGTGGTTTATCACCGCGAGCTTCAGCACGAGAAGCAAAAATATAAAAACCTACACCAAAGAGAAATGAAAAAATAGAAAAGAATTTCTTCTCGACCAATATATCAATTAACGTATCTATGATGCTATCGAATTTACTATAGACTGGCACAGGTCCTCCTTCTACTACTAGTTGATAAGCACCTACATTAATAAATAAAATACCAAATAGTGCTAAACCACGAATGATATCTAAAGAAACAATTCTTTCTTTTTGCTTAATAGATGGATGCATACTTTAAAACTCCTTTTTGTTATTACCTTATTCTCCTTCGTTATTATAGCTACGCAACCTTACAGCAGTTTTTTGATTAGCTTACAAAAACCTTAACTGAAGTATTTTATTGGCGATTTCATCAATTCTTTTTCCTAACATATCTATTACAACTAAAAAATGTAATAATTATGATAGAATAAATAAAATATGTATTTATTTACAACACATTATATTTTAAAAACAGGAGTTTTATCATGTCCATTTCGTTACACCATATACGACATGCCACATCCATTCTAACGTTTAATCAAAAACGGTTATTAATTGATCCTATGTTAAGTGATTTCGGCGAACTTGCGCCTGTACCTTTTACTAGGAACTATCGTAAAAATCCTTTAACACCATTGCCTGTTGCATTAAACAGTTTTGAACATATCGATGCTATATTACTGACCCATCGGCATTTTGACCACTGGGATAAACAAGCGATAGCCGTCCTGAACAAAGACATACCTGTCTTTTGTCAGCCGCGAGATGCCAGAGCTGTACAATCTGCTGGTTTTATCAATGTCATATCAGTAGAAGATTGTTATGAATGGCAAGGCATTCAAATAAAGCGAATACAAGGGTCACACGCTCCTGGTCTTACCGGTAAGCTGCTAGGACCCGTTTCAAGCTTTTTCTTACATACAGCGACAGAAGGTTCTATTTTTATACTTAGTGATTGTATTTTTACACCGACCATTGCCCAGGCATTTCGAGAGTTGATGCCAGAGGTGGCCATTTTAAATGTAGCAGAGGCTAAGATGATATGGGGAACGTTTATTACGATGCAGCGTGAAGATATTGCTCGTATTGCCCAGTTATCACCAAGGACAAAGCTCGTTGTCGTCCATCTTGAAACGATTAATCATTGCCAATTAAGTAGAACTCAACTAACAGGTTATTTAAAAAAACAACAGCTAGAACATGCTGTAACAATACCTAATGATGGCGAAACTTTGCTTCTATACTAGTGAGATTTTTTAAGCTTTTAGTAGTTTTTCATCCCTTATCAAAAGTTCAATCGACATAATTTATAGTGTGGAGACTATTTTTGAAAAGAGGTTACTCATCATGAACAGGAATAGAAGATTCGGATTTTGTTATCCTGGCTATCGGTATTGTGGTCCCGGATGTTCAGGACCTGGTGCACCTACCAATGCTGTTGATTCCTGCTGCAAAAGGCATGACGAATGCTATGCGAAATACGGAAGATCAAAATATTGCGATGATATGTTTCAAAAGTGTTTATTGCCGCAAATGAACGCCAACAGCAAAATGGGCAAGGATGCGAGATTGTTTTACAAAGTCTTTGCATTGCGTCATAACTTTTTTTAATCACTAAAAGCCAAGAATGAGACTGGTTATCCATTCTTGGCTTTTGCAGTTATTGTTGGCGCTAAATTGTGTGTAAATTGTTTGAGTGCCTGGCACCATCTTTATTTAATCGGTATCCAAATTTCTGAGTATAAATCTTCACTTGTAGGGTCTTCATCTGTATAAACTTCTAATTCAGCTGTTCCTGCAGGCTCATATGGATTGGATGGAAACCATTCAGAGAAAATTTGCTTCCACGCATTTTGCATAGCATGCGGCATTGGGCCATGGACCTCAAATACGACCCATTTGGACGCCGGTACTTCTATCGAATGCAAATGTTCAGGTACTTCCCCTACGTGATCTGTGCCTATCCAATAATCGATTAAACTATTTTCTTGATAGTTTTCATCCGGCACACAAACACCCAGTACCCCTTTAATTTGTCCGTTATTTAAAGCAAATAATTGCTCGTCCATTCCTTGACGATTTACTTCATCCCAAAATAGCGGTATCCCTTGCAAATTCTCGCCTTTTTGACAATTATACGTTCTTTTTACGCCTACCACTTGAAACTTCTCTTTTTCTACAATATTATACTTCATTGGTTCTGCTCCCTTCAGACTCACCTGGATTACGAGGCGGTTATATGATTGTAATGGTCCTTGCTGTTTACGTGCGTCACTTGGCGTCACACGATGTTGCTTACGAAATGCTTTTGTAAATGCTTCAGGAGAGTCATAGCCATATTTGTAGGCGAGATCGATTATTTTAATATCTGTATTGATTAATTCTTGTGCCGCTAAAGTCAATCTTCTTCGTCTAATATAATCCGCAATGGACATATCCGTTAAAATCGAAAATGTTCGTTGAAAATGAAAAACGGAGACGTTCACTTCTTGTGCGATTTGCTCCATTGTAATCGTTTCTTGCAAATGCGCTTCGATATAATTTATTGCCTTTTGAATCGACTCTATCCAACTCAAATGCCCTCACTCCTTATTTTTAGGTTATCGTACTTAGATTTTTTCATCCTGTCTTTTTATGCTATCTTTGGACTGGTCAGGGCAGTTGTATGCATAGTCTACTATATATTTTCTGCTTATAATGAACAAATCAGCCATTTTATTAATTATTAGTAGATTCTTAGTATTTAATTAATTTAAAATAAACAGTATTATTAACTATTATAGATATTTCATCTAATGACACAATACGCGGAGGATATGACGATGTTAGAAATAACAAAAGAAATCACAACAAACCCAAAAGAAAAACCAGCAGTAGACCAATTAGGTTTTGGACAATTTTTTACCGATCATATGTTTATAGTCGATTACACAGAAGGAATGGGCTGGCATGATCCACGTATTATCCCATATCAGCCGCTTTCTATCGATCCTTCGGCAATGGTATTCCATTATGGACAAGCTGTCTTTGAAGGACTAAAAGCGTATGCAACAGTGGATAATGGCGTGCTATTATTCCGTCCTGACCGCAATTTCAACCGTTTAAATCATTCAAACGAGCGTATCGTCATTCCAGCAATTGATGAAGAACTGGCATTAGAAGCGTTAAAGCAATTAGTAACATTGGATCGTGAATGGGTTCCTACAGCACCTGGAACATCTCTTTATATTCGTCCATTTATTATTGCAACTGAGCCACACTTAGGTGTCCACCCTTCTAATAGTTACAAATTTATCATTATTATGTCTCCATCTGGTTCGTACTACAAAGAAGGTATTAACCCAGTAAAAATAATGGTAGAACAGCACTTTGTTCGAGCTGTCGCTGGAGGAACTGGCGAAGCGAAAACGGCTGGGAACTATGCGAGTGCCCTAAAAGGACAGGAAATTGCCCATAAGGAAGGTTATTCACAAACGTTATGGCTTGATGGCAAGGAACACCGTTATATTGAAGAAGTAGGAAGCATGAATATTTTCTTTAAAATAAATGGTACAGTGATTACGCCTGCATTAAATGGCAGCATTTTGCCGGGGATTACACGTGATTCCATGCTGCATGTCTTAAAATCGAAAAACATTCCAGTCGAAGAACGTCGCATTTCCATCGACGAAGTGGTAGAGGCTTATCATAATGGTACGTTGGAAGAGGCATTTGGTACAGGCACAGCAGCGGTTATTTCGCCTGTTGGGGAATTAAAATGGCAAGACGAAAAGATTGTCATTAATAACGGTGAGATTGGTGACATTTCACAAATGCTTTATGATACATTAACTGGCATTCAAAATGGTACGCTTGAAGATGCATTCGGTTGGACAATTAAATTATAGAAAACTAGCTAGAACAAGCAAAAGTGTTAGATTGAGTATGGTCAATCTAACACTTTTTTTGCTGTTCCCCTCAAACATTTACTTTATAGTTTAATGCTAACTCATCCCCCGGTAGTCCTCTTATTCCCCAATGATGCTTGGGCGTTTCAAAAATTGTCATTTCAATATCTTGAGGGGCTATAGCCAGTTGACTATGAATCTTGTCAAATAACAATGTAAGTAATTGCTTTTTCGTTGCGACTGTTCGTCCTTCAAACATACTAATCTCAAGTATCGTATAAGATGCTGTTCTATCACTTGGATAATAAAAATCCTCTTTGTCCATCGGGAAAAAGCGATGGAATTTTTTATCATCAGGTAGACCAAGTGCCTCTACCATACAAGCATGAATTATATCCGATAATGTTGCCTTAATAGGATTTAACCTTTCTTTTACACCATAAATTTTTATTTGGCTCAAGCTCATCACACCTTTCTACACTAACTCTTCTATAAGGAGTGTAGAAATCCTGTCTACTGGAGGGTAGAATGTTTGGCACTATCTATAAATTTCATCTCGCCTCATAAATAAAAATACTACAGCTACCACGATTATGGGAATCATAGCAGCTAAATACAGTGCATGTAATAAGGCGATAAATGCAAACATGCCAATCATTAAGCTATATAAAAGAACCATTCTTTGATGCCACTGTCTATCGGCATGTCGCTTCTTAAAAAGGAGACCAATGACGAAATGTAAAACAAAAGCCGTTATAAACCAACCAAGGAAGTTCGTCAATGGAATGTCATAATAATAGCCTCCCTCTTCCCAAATCCAATAATTTTTAACTTTAAAAGAAACAGGATCAAGCACTAAATCAAAGACCACCGCTAACAGACCAGCAATTATAGAGCGTATCCAACGATTCGCAAGCGGTAACGCACTTGCTATCGCATCGGAAGTCGCAAGAACCATAATCCAAGCGAAACCGATTGCAACAGGTACACCAAACAAATTCGGTGCAAAATATTGCGTGTATTCATAAGAACCAAAGAACACAGAATGGGTTGATCCTAAGTATTCCACAATAAACGTGGCGACAAAAATAAGGGCACTAATCGACACACCTTGCCAGCCCCCAAATCCCCGGACAAAATAAATAAGCCCTAGTATACCAGCTGTTATAATAAATACACTATTCGCCCATTCGAGCCATGTTGGCAATAGATTAAATCCTACTAAAATGACACCGAAGCTATACCAAGTAAGAAAAAAATAAAAAATGGAATGCTGCCACCTCATAAAGTTGTGCTACACCACCTTATTGATTTTTATTTATAGCTTCAGTGCAAATAGAGAGGAACACTAGATTGATAGACGAATGTTATTAAACTTGCACAACATCTATGCCATTGCCATGTCCTGTTGTCGTTTTAGAATCAAATAACTCAACTTTTGGTAAGGGCTTAATCGTTAATTCCGGCATTTTTTCTTTTCTTAAAATACCGTTTGCGGTAATACGAGCAGACTCTAAAATAATGGGCAAACCACTACCTGGGTGCGTCCCCCCACCTACTAGCCAGCAGTTTGCTAACTCTTCAAATTGGTTATGCGGACGGAATGTTAGCATTTGTGTCAGCTGATGACCAAGATTAAAGGTTGCCCCTTTATAGACATCGATTTCCTCTTCCCAACTTCTTGGAGAAATCACTTTTTCTTCTTCAATATATTGTTCAAGATTGTCAATTCCCAGTTTCTTTTCTAGCATGCCTATTAACATATCACGATAGTCTTTTTCACATGTCTCCCAATCTATGTTACTAAAATTATTCGGCACAGGCGCTAACACGTATAATGTGGATTTCCCTTGTGGTGCAACGGTTGGATCTGTGACAACAGCATTTTGGATATAAATCGATGGATCATCTGATAACACTTTGGCATTCGTAATATCCTCTACATTTTGACGATAGTCCTCTGCAAACCAAATTGTATGGTGTGGCAAATCAAATGTTTTATTTACCCCTAGATATAACATGAAAGTCGAACAAGAATATTTTTTCTTCTCTAACTTTTCTTTAGAATATTTTTTTAGTACACCCGGTTCCACTAAGTTGGTCATTGCATGCGCAAAGTCACCGTTAATAATGACATCATCAGCCGCAATTTTATCCCCATTTTCTAAAATAACACCTCGCACTTTCCGTCCGTCTAACCATAATTTCGATACACCAGCGCCTGTAAAAATTTCTCCTTCATTTTCACGCACTACTTGAGCCATCGCTTGTGTTAACTTGTTCAGGCCGCCTTTTATATGATAAACGCCATATGCATGCTCAATATAAGACAGAATCGAAAAGGCGCCAGGACTTTCCCACGGAGACATACCTAAATATTTTGCTTGGAATGTAAACGCAAGCTGTAATTCCTCTTGCTTGTAATAACGAGATAATGTATCAATTAAAGATTTACCGACTTCTAGCTCGCCTAAAGCTTTTAAAACCTTGGGCTGAAGTAAATCCGTGAAGCGATTCATACTCGTCTGTAAAACGGGTGCTAATTTTTCTAACTTGCGATTAGTTTCCCGCATATATCGTTCATAGCTTCCTTCATTACCGGGGAAGAGCTCGTTAATTTGCCGAATCATTTCGCCTCTATCACGCGTCATCTTAATCTTTTTGTCACTAAATATAAGTTCATACATAGGATTTAAGTCAATTAGCTCTATGTAGTCATGAATATTGCGCCCCGTAAGTTCAAAAATCTCCTCTACGATATACAGCATATTTAAAAAAGTAGGACCCATATCAAACTTATAATCCCCTAGTTGGATTTCACTTGTTCTCCCACCAATATAATTCTTTTTTTCAAATACCTTCACATTAAAACCCTTAGCAGTCAACAACATAGCTGATGCTAAACCGCCTGGGCCAGCTCCGATAATAATGATGTCTTTTTTCTTTTTCATGATAAAACCCTCCCCATACATTAAGATCGTTCTCTATATTTTAAGTTGGTCGAGTTGTTGTATAAGCAATTCATTTATCACTTATACAATAATTCTACAATGATTATACAACTGCTATACAAAATTTTGCAAATAATTACGGTACTAAAAAAATGCAAAAAAAATACCTAGGGCAAAAGCTTGTCTAATGCAAACTTTTATCCTAGATATTGTTGTTAATTAGCGATGCGGAGTCATACTAGGTTTTCCAAATAGATAACCTTGAAAAAGCTGATAGCCATTTTCCTTTAGCCATTCAAAGTCTTCTCTGCTTTCAATCCCCTCTGCTAATGGGGTCGCATTGACTTCAAACGCTTTTGCTAAAAACTGTTTAGCAACTGTTTGTTTTTCACTATCCTTACTAACACCTTGCACATATTTAATGTCCAATTTCATGTAATGTGGCTGTAAATCAGCAAGCATTTCTAACGTATTATAACCTTCACCAACATCATCTAAGGCATACTGAAAACCTTTTTGTTTATAGTAATTTAAAATTGATTTTAAATGTTCAATATCATCAACTTTGTCTGATTCAACTACTTCAAACACAAACTGATTCGGATCGATCCCTAATCGATCGGCCAATTGCACCGTTGTTTGTAAACAAAACTCTGGAGAGTAAATGGACGTAGGGATAAAGTTAATAAAGGTCTTTTTCTGCAATACCGCTGCATAGCTTACAGCTGCCATTCTACATATACGATCTAAAGCGTATAAACGCCCACGACTTCTTGCTGCTGTAAAAATTTCGTTCGGATAGATAAGCGAGCCATCTTCTCTTGGAAATCTAGATAATATTTCATAGGCATAGATTTCTTCCCTTGCATTGACAATCGGTTGTGAATAGCTTATTACAGATTTCTTGCGTATCACTTCATCAATCCATTTCATTTCTACAATGGCTTCGATTTCTGAAATCGGCTGCCATTGCCTATTTTCTAGACGAAAATAAACATGTTCCTTGTCCATATAATCGTTGCAAAAATCAAGAAATTCCCTAACGCCTGACTCTTGGATAATAAAATAATCATCATAAGCTGAAACGAAAAAGCCTCGTCTTTTAAAATGGTTAACGACCTTCTCCATCATCGTTAGATTTTGATATCCCACTAACTGAATATCATACTGCAACTCTAATACTAAGCAGCTTTTACAAGGCATAGATTATTCCCCCTGAGTAAATTAAAGTAGCAATTTTGATCGCTTAAGCATAATGGACTAAAAAACTGCTTCTTCCCTAGTTTTCGTTAAATTATACAAAATTCCTTCTTACAATAGCTATTCTTTTGTTGTTATATTTAGTGTATAAGCACTTTTAAAAAACTTCACTTATAAAATATCATTTAAATGTAAAATTGAATTTACCCTTATTTATCCCACCCTTTGTCCTTACCTCTACCCTCTATAAATTACTTTGAAGAAATATGAACTGACATGACCGACAATTTGGGAATTTAACGTCTGTATAAATATGGATATATTTTAAAATAATTGTAACCTTTTCTAGCACTCAAACGATTTATAGATGTAAAGAAAAATAAGGGGGGAACGATTTGCTTGATCATGAAAAATTAGAGGATACCATTGATGAAATCTATAATCGGCATTATTTAGATGTATACCGTTTTCTAATTTGCTTTTCAGGTAATCAAAACGATGCAGAGGATTTAACGCAGGAAGTGTTTATTCGTGTGTTAAACAATTTAGCAAAACTTCAGAGTTTATTAAACGTAAAAACGTGGATATTTTCCATTGCCAAGCACGTTGCAATTGATCATTATCGCAAAAAGAAATTTGTTTCCCTTTTTACGGACGGTTTTTTTAAACAAATGATATCAAGCCAAAAAGAACCCAATGAAGTCATTGAGCAAAATGAAGTGAAGAGGCAGGTTCACCAAGCCATTTCAAAATTAAGACCAAACTATAGAGCCGTCGTTATTCTACGGGGGATAAACGAATTTTCCATTAAAGAAACTTCCGAAATCTTACAATGTAGTGAAGCAAAGGTCAAGGTTGATTACCACCGCGCGTTAAAAGAATTGAAACAAACATTAAGTTTAAATATAGAGGAGGTTATTGGCAATGCAAACTGACAAAGATTTATTAAATTTAATGAAAGAAGCGTATCCACTTAATCCTCGAGAGGAATTTGTCTCTTCGACATCAGTTAAACTTAAACAATTAGCAAGAAAAAGGGATAGGAAAAGAAAGTTTATTCAATTAACCATGGTTTCTACTAGTGTGGCTATATGTGCACTCGCTACATTATTATTTATCTTCCAAACCAAACAGGATTCACTACATTTCAATACCACTCAAGAAAAAAACATCGCCGCTTCAACAACGACTGAAAATCCGTTAGTTTACATTTATCAAACACACAATTTAGAGTCTTTTTATTCTCAATCTATAACGACTGACTCGAAGGAAGCTTATCAAGACACACAAAATATTACACTCGTTGGTGAACGATTAAGCCAAGCTTTAATTAATAATGGCATTCCCTCTATGCATGATAAAACGAATATAATGGGGATTTTAAAAGAAAAAAACCTATACTTTCATAAAGCATATGACATTTCTAGAGAGCCATTGGAGAAAGCTTTAGCAAATAACAGCACGATTCAAATGGTATTTGATATACACAGAGATTCCGCAGAAAGGGATATGACAACAATCAACTTGGCTGGAACAGATTATTCTAAAGTGGCCTTTACCGTATCAACATCAAGTAAAAACTATGAAGAAAACTATAAATTTGCGACACTACTGCATAATAAAGTGGAAGAAAAATATCCTAACTTATCCAGGGGCGTCATCGTAAAAAATAAGCCGATCGGTCAAATCACGTATAATCAAGACCTTTTTGCCAATGCTGTCTTATTAGAAATTGGTGGAATAGAAAATACTTTAGAAGAGGAGTATAGAACTGCGGATATTCTTGCAAATATTATTAAAGAACTAGTTGTGCAATAAAACGGAACAGGAGCGTTTCATATAGTGCTTGCAACGCTCCTTACTTACGCATTACTCGGTTGAGTGGCTTTTTCTATGCAATTAATTTTCCAAAAAACAATCGTAGTACTATCTCTTACATTATTATTTTGAATTGTGTTCAACATATAAAGAATACTTTCCTCATCTTTCATGCTAGTAACAGTATTATAAATGTTTCTTGGATTCGAGTATGGTTCATTCGGACATTCGATTAGTCCATCTGTCGTTAGTAAAATGCAGTTTTCCCCTTCTCTTAATTCTCTAATCCCAACACTGTAACACGGCACTGCCAGTTCAAATGTGTTCACTTGTCCTATCCATTCATAAAATTGCCTTTGATTTAGCTGATACTGACCGAGTGCAGCTAGTTCTGGGTGAAATAAATATAAAATACAGTCACCAACAGAAAACCACCATACATATTTATGTTTTCTAACTACAATTAAACAAGCGGTTTCTCCTGTTACATGCCGGCAAGCAGCTAGGAACTCCCTAGATTGAAACATCTTTACGATTTTTTCTTCAAGTTTTTGAAACAGCTGTTGCGTTACTGACGAAGCTAATAAATTTTTTATTTGTATCTTTTTCGCATTAAAAAGCTCTACAATTATTTCAGCACTTTCCGCTGTATTATGAGCGTCTAGAATAATGGCGAATTCCCAATCTTCCTCGTTATTACACCATATCAAACAGCCATCTTCGTTTTTCGTTTGCCCCGCACTGGAATTACCACCATATCTTCCGACAATCATGTGATGATATGGTTGAATATTTATATGATCAACAAAATCTTTTTGGCTACCTACCCAACTAAAATCCTCAAAAAAATTATTCATACGGATGACTCTCTAAATAGCTTTTGATACGATGACAAAGTGCAAGAACATCGTCCTCGTCTCCCATCGGCGCATCTGTCCAATCATAAACTTCCATTGGTCCCCAGTATTCTTTCGGTGTATTCGGATAACGAGCCACAATATGCATATGAAGATGTGGCACTGAATTTCCCGAAACAAGTGAATAAACATGTTCAGCATGTTCAGACTCCATTAGCGCCTTGCTCACTCTAGCCATTATAACGCCGAATGCTTGTGCTTCTTTCACAGTCATATCGGCAAGTGTTGGCGCATGCCTTTTTAAATCAATCATAATATGACCTAAGTAATTAGGTTTACCATTTCGATCAATATGACCGACGTAAACATAGTCATCCTCGTATATCATTGCTCCTGAAGTTTCTATTATTCCCTTGTGTTTATCGCAAATAAAACATTCTTTCATAACCGTTCGCCCCCTAAGTTTTAACAGTCAAACTACCATTAGCCCAATACCTTCAATCTAGCTCCTGGCGTCATTTTATTTAATTACGGGCAAGCTTTCCTTGTTTACCCAATCGTGAATAAATCGTGCTTGATGTTCGTTTAAATGCGGCAAATTATCACGTGAAAAAAATCGATGTTCATGACTTTCTTCAGAGTCCTGAATTTGGCCTGTAAAGCTGCTTGAGTGGAATATTATTTGAACGCTAAACACCTTGTCACCATTTGGATATGTAGCAAATCCTGCTTCTCCAGAATAAATACCAAACAACGCTAACTGTTCTACTTTTAAACCAGTCTCTTCATACGTTTCTCTTATAGCCGCTTCAAGAAATGTCTCTCCAGGTTCCATCACCCCACCTGGAATGCCCCAAACATCTCGATCTGTTCGATGTTGTAATAAAATTTGATTGTCTTGTTCAAGTATTATCCCACAGCCAACTGTCATTAGCAGTTCATCGCCAATAAGCTGGCGCATTGTTTGGATGTAATTCATTTTTTTCTCCTTAACTATCTAATGTTACACAACTTTATATTAACATATTTATCCAATTAAAACAGAAACTTTTATTTAAACCACAATGTATGAAGACAAAATTTAAGGAAAGAATAAACAATATAATTCCATTCTGAGGTGAATAGATGAAAAAATTAATCATCGGTACTTTTACGTTAGTTTTAACAACAGGGTTATTATTTGGATGTGGTAATGCGAAAGATGATACTGAGCCAACAGATACGGAAGCACCTTCCACACACAAAGATCATATGGAAGATAAAATGGATGATAAATCCAAAGAATAATCTCTTATACGTATTAAAAAAGACAGAAAACCAGCTCTTAATTTCACTGGTTTTCTGTCTTTTCATTTTGCGTCTTGCCCATTTTTTAGTAATCCCACTTTTGCGCATGTTTTCGAATGATTTCAATCATACGAATAATGGATGGGGAAAGCCATTTATCCTTATGATAAGTTAAAAATGTGGAGATGGTTGCATGTTGTTGCGGCACAAACTCCCCTTGCAACTTTTTATCTTCTAATTCTTCTTTTACTGAAAAGTAAGGGACTACCGAGAAGCCTAAGCCATTTTTGACGCAATGTTTGATTGCTTCTATACTTTGAAATTCTAAACTTTCTCTAATATCAATAGCTTGATTGCGAATATATTCATCAAAGACTGATTTATAGCTGCACTTGGCCTCAGCAAACAGTGCGGTATTTGTTAGGATTTTTTGGGAGGAGCTAATTTTAACCATTCTTTCTTGAATGAGTTTTTCCGCATACAGATCTTCTTGTTGCCAATCATCTTTCTCCAATATTAACGCAAGATCAATATCCCCATTTTTAAGACTTGTCGCCACATCATCATTTTCAAGTGATTTTAATAATAGCCTTACTTTAGGGTATTTCATTTTATAATCCAGAAGAATGGCCGGCACACGACAAATTGTTAATGACTCCGAAATGCCTAAGATTAAATCGCCCTGTGGTTCTTTATCAATATTCAATGATTGATTGTACAGTTCAATAATTTTTGTAGCATACGTCAAAAATTGTTGGCCATATTGCGTTAACATGACTTTCTTTCCTAGTCGGTCAAATAATGGTCTCCCTAGTTCTTGCTCTAGTTCTTTAATATGGGTCGTAATAGAAGATTGGGCATAACCAAGATGCTCTGCTGTTTTATTAAACCCTCCTTTTTCTACAATTGTTTTAAATGTAATGAGATGCCGAATTTCCATAACGTTTAATCTCCTATCGTTCAGTTTTATTGAACTAATTTATCGATTTTATCAATTTTACTAAAGTGAAATTAGCATGTAAACTAATACCAAACTTATCAATCAGGAGGTAATGATTTTGACAAATACAATTTTAGAGCCATTTAATCTAGCGGGAATGACCCTCAAAAACCGAGTAGGATTGGCACCCATGACGCGGATTAGTGCGACTGAAGAAGGGTTGGTCACAGAGAAAATGGTGGCCTATTATCGTTCCTTTGCTGAAGGTGAATTTGGACTAATTATTACGGAAGGCACTTATATTGATCAAAAACATAGTCAAGCATATCAATATCAACCAGGTATTGCTTGTGAGGAACAAGCTCAAGCGTGGCAAAGTGTTGTGGATGCTGTTCACGCAGCAGGAGCAAACATTGTCATGCAGTTACAACATGCTGGCCCACTATCACAAGGTAATCGTTTCGTTAATGAAAACATTGCTCCATCTGCTATTCAACCGACAGGAGAGCAACTTGCATTTTATTTAGGTGAAGGAGCCTTCCCGATACCACGTGAAATAACAAAAGATGAACTAGCGGAAGTGAAACAGCGTTTTGTCGATGCGGCTATACGCGCGAAATCTGTTGGTTTTGACGGCGTCGAATTGCATGGCGCAAATGGTTATTTATTAGATGCTTTTCTCACAGCCTATACGAATGAACGGCATGATGAATATGGTGGCACGACAGAAAACAGAGTTAGATTTTTAGTCGAAACCATTCAAGATGTCAAAAAGGCTGTTGGTGAAAACTTTGTCGTAGGCATTCGAATATCACAAGCGAAAGTGAATAATTTCAGTTATAAGTGGCCTGCAAAAGAACAAGATGCGCAAATTATCTTTGAATCATTAGGACATGCTGGCGCTGATTATATTCATATTACAGAATACCAAGCATGGCAGCCCGCATTTGAAACAGGCAGCGATTCTCTTGTAGCCCTTGCCAAAAAATATAGTCAATTACCGATACTGGCAAATGGCCAGTTAGATCAACCGGAACGTGCTTCTGAAATGATTGACAATGGTCATGCTGATCTTGTCACATTAGGTAAAGGTGCATTGGCGAACCATGATTGGGTAAAGAAAATTAACACGGGCGAGGCTTTAAACGAATTTAACCCCGCACGAGTACTTTATCCCATTGCCAATATTAAAGATTTTGAACTATAAGTTTTCTGCGTGTTCTTCAACTGTTGGTTGCAGAACACGCACTATTATTAAAACCTGGGCTATCGCCATTAAAATTGATGTTTGCGCCACTAAACGCTTTGCTATCGCCATTAAAACCCTTGTTTGCGCCACTAAATGCTCTGCTATCCCCTAAACTCTCGCTATTCACTTATAACTACTAAAAAGAAGTGTCAGAGCTCTGCAGCCCCAACACTTCTTTTCTAGTACATTGTCAAATATTCATCACGTTCCCAGTTGTGGACGCGTGTGCGATATTTGTTCCATTCAATTTCCTTTGCTTCTGTGAATTTTTCAAAAATGTGATTTCCTAGTGCATCACGTACGATATGATCCATTTCTAGTTCGATTAATGCGAATTCTAAAGAAGCTGGTAAACTATCAATACCATTTAGTTCACGCTCTGCGCGATTCATTTTATAAATATTGCGATCTACAGCATCCGGTGGTGTTAAGCCTTTGCGAATACCGTCAAGGCCCGCTGCTAAAATGACTGCCATCGCTAAGTATGGATTGGCCGCTGGATCGACAGAACGTAATTCAATACGAGTGGACAGGCCGCGTGCTGCTGGAATACGAATCAGTGGTGAGCGGTTTTGAGCTGACCAAGCTACATAGCACGGTGCTTCATAGCCCGGCACTAGACGTTTGTAGGAATTAACTAACGGATTGGTTACTGCTGTAAAGCCGTGAACATGCTTTAATATTCCTGCCATAAAGCTGCGAGCTGTTTCGCTTAATTGCAAATCGGCATGTTCGTCATAGAAAGCATTTGTATCGCCTTCAAATAGTGAGAGATTGAAATGCATTCCGGAACCGTTCACACCGAATAAAGGTTTTGGCATAAATGTTGCGTGCAAACCGTGCTGAGCGGCTACTGTTTTAACAACAAGCTTAAACGTTTGAATGTTATCACAAGCTTCAATGGCATTTGCATATTTAAAATCAATTTCGTGCTGACCAGGTGCAACTTCGTGATGAGACGCTTCAATTTCAAAACCCATTCCTTCTAGTTCAAGTACAATATCGCGGCGACAATTCTCGCCTAAGTCAGTCGGCGCTAAATCGAAATACCCACCGCTATCATTTAGTTCTAATGTTGGATGTCCTTTATCATCTAGTTTAAATAAGAAAAATTCCGGCTCTGGCCCAAGGTTAAACGAAGTAAAGCCTAAGTCCTCCATTTCCTTTAATACGCGCTTCAAGTTGGAACGTGGGTCACCTTCAAATGCTGTACCATCTGGTCGTGCTATATCACATATCAAGCGTGCTACTTTGCCCCTTTCCGCTGTCCAAGGGAAGATAACAAATGTATCTAGGTCCGGACGTAAATACATATCTGATTCTTCAATGCGGACAAACCCTTCAATCGAGGAACCGTCGAACATCACTTTATTGTCTAATGCTTTCGCTAATTGACTCACCGGTATTTCCACATTTTTGATCGAGCCTAATATATCAGTAAATTGTAGGCGAATAAATTTCACATTTTCTTCCTTCACAATTCGGATAATATCATCTTTTGTATGATGCTTCATTGTTCACCACTCCAATTTGTAATTTTTCTTCACATGTTTTTTTATAACTGTTTTTAAATTACACTAAAACAATGAAATAGCGCAATGGGCATGTCATGTTTTATTACATGACTTTTTTCGAATAATTTTATCTTTTTTTTAGATAGATAAAATAGCTAGCGAGATGATTTTGCACGCATCTATCCCCAAATAACTAGTTTTATAAAAATTTAATTTAGTCTATAAGTAACGTAAAATCAACAAAAACAATACTTTTAGATTACTTAAAATTAATTTTTGTAGAACATTAGTCTTGCTTTATTTATATTTTACTGGTACATTATAAGCGAAATATATTTTCAAGTTGTCTGACAAGATATTTCGCACTATCCATTAATGGATGTAACCACTCCCTATTAATGTCATTGAATAGAAAGTAACTTAAATATTACGGTGGATATAGACCATTTGATTTTATCTATTGTATAACTCCCTTTCAAACGGTCTTAAACTACCAAGTTAAAGCCGAACTTCGTAAACTCCAGGCAAAAGACTTTGTCATCGCATGAATTCCTAATAAATAGATTGTCTCCTCTATGAAAACTAACTTAGTAAAAATACATAGACTCACTACAATTTGAATATGACATGTAAAATTAATGGCAAGGCTTAACATCTCAAAAGGAGCGATACTGCTTAGCACTTGCTTTATATCCAACTAATCATATAGTTTTACATTATTTACAATCGTAGTGGCTCAAATTTTCTTATATCTTTTACTGGATACTGCTATTAAGCAAAAACATAATAGTCATTTCAAGTACAAGATAGGTGATTGGCAATGGAATTTATACTTCGTGTTCAAGCTAATATGCAAGCAGTTCATTTTATAGATAAAGTGATGGAAAACTATACAACAATCTATAACGTACCTTTTAGTAGAGAATTACGATTTGTCTTACATGAACTAGTCATAAATGCAATTGAAGCAATGAAAAATATGGATAGTCCCCATAGTAATACGATTCAAGTGCAAATTTCACAAAACGACGAGGAGATTAAGTTAACAGTGATTGATGAAGCACAAGGAATTTCTGAAAATGCATTGAAGAGAGCTTTGCAATTTGATTGTAATGAAGAAAATTATTCAGATCGTGGTCGCGGATTATTTTTTGTCAAACAAATGGTTGATTCTATTTGGTTCAAACATATTTCGAAGTCAAAATTTTTAGTCGGTGTGTCAAAGAAATTTCATGATTAAGAAATTAGGAGGGACTTTTGTATGAAGTGGACAATTAGGAGAAAAATGTACTTACTTATTCTTGCCTGTATATTGCTAATGGTAACGCTCATAGCAATAATTGATTTTAACGAAGCGAAAAAGAATTTTTTAGAAAGTGCCAATACGAAGCTTTTATCCGATTTGCAATTAAGCTATCAATATTTTGATGTTATCGTACCTGGTGATTGGGCTATCAAAGATAATGAGTTATACAAAGGTGATGTTAAAATTAATAACAATTTTGCCATTGTAGATGAAATCGGTGAGCTAGCGGACGGTAACCTTGTAACCATCTTCCAACATGATACACGCGTTAACACCAATATAGTGGAAAATGGCGTACGACAAGTCAATACGAAAGCGCCTAAAGAGCTAGCCACTACTGTTTTAGAGCAAAAGGAGCGTTATATCGGTTCTGCAACTGTATTAGGCAGCATGTACCAGATGGCGACAAAACCGATATTGGATAGCAAGGGTGACATCATTGGCATGTGGTCGACCGGTACACCATCAGCACCTTACATTAATCTGGCAACGAAATATGCACTGGAAAATGTTGCGATTTCGTTAGGTATTGCCATTGTCATGTTTGTTAGCATTAGCTGGTTTTTACAGCGCCAAATTATTGCGCCAATAAACCAATTGAGTACTACCGCAAAAGAGTTAGCAGATTTAAATTTAAACGTTAAAATTTTAAACCCTAAAGGAAAAGATGAAATTGCCAATTTAGCACAAGCTTTTATAGCGATGAAAAATCGTTTAACTGAAACGATGACGATCGTAGCGACAAGTGCCAATCAAATAGCGAGTTCTTCGCAGACGTTAGCGGAATCTTCCCACCAAACAAGCGAAGCCTCTAATCAAATTGCGCTTACAATGAATGACATTGCCAATGGCTCCACCATGCAATCCGATCAGGCTGAACAAATTGTTACGATGATGCAAAAAACGATTCACGAAGTAGCCAATAGTTTAGAAAAAGCCGAAGCGACGTTAAATAGAGCCATTCAGTCAACCCAAATTGCTCGCAAAGGAGAGGATGCTATTAATGAAGCAATCAAACATTTAAACTCTGTCACGCAAACAGTATCTTATGCTACCGATTCCATTCAAAAGCTAGGAAAACGCTCTGAAGAAATCGGTGGAATTATTACCGTCATTACTGGCATTGCCGAGCAAACTAATTTACTAGCCTTGAACGCTGCGATTGAAGCAGCTCGTGCAGGTGAGCAAGGAAAAGGTTTTGCTGTTGTAGCATCTGAAGTTCGGCAACTAGCGGAGCAATCAAGTTTAGCCTCTGGTCAAATTACGAATTTAATTAAGGATATACAAGCTGAGACAGCCGTCACTGTACGGACAATGGAAAGTAATTTACTCGCTGTCGAGGAGCAGGTGCATATTATTAGCAAGGGAGGAAATGCCTTAAAAGAAATTGTCGAGCAAGTTATTGAAACAGAGCAAGGTGTGAAGGAAATGAAAGCTGCATTTACGCATGTTAATGACAATTCCTTAAATGTTCAGCAGGCCATTCATGATATTTCACGCATTATAGAGGATTCTGCAGCAGCGACCGAAGAAATTGCGGCAACTTCCGAGGAACAACATGCAACAGTAGCGGAAATCTCGCAAAACTCCGAAGAATTAGCAGAAATTTCTACCAACTTACAAAACGAAGTAAAGAAATTCACATTTTAATCTATAAACGAAATGGAGGCGCTAATATGAATCAGAAAAACATGATAACGATTGATACAAAGGCTGATTATATTTTAATCGCCTTTACAGGAAATTTAGAGTATGGATTAATTAGTGATATAAAAGAGGAGCTTCAAACGATTAGTTTAGACACAAAACACGGTTATATTATCGATATGCAAAAGGTGTCAAATATTGATAGTACCGGTTTCGGTATGATTATTAATTTCGCAAAGAAAGTCACTACACTCGACAAGAAAATTAGCATCATTGTAACGGATACTTTTATTCATAAGCTATTTGCAATCTCACAATGTAACAAAGTATTCCCTATCGCTAAAAGTGAACTACAAGCGAAGCAAATGATTAAAGAAGAAAGCTGGCTAGGAGAACTCGCCCTAAGCGAATATTAACTAATTAAAGTGCCAGGCACCCAAACAATTCTTAATAATCAGAATTGTTTGGGTGCCTGGAGAATTGTTTGGGTGCCTGGCACTTACACATTTTCTAAAGGAAAAATCCACACAGACTCCTGCGGGGACGCACGCAACGTAAGACGCAACTAGCCGCGCGCAACGAGGGTTGCGGCTTACGTGTGTGCCCGCGGAAAGCGTTGGATTTTTCCGATTTAGGTTACTGACCTACTAAGGACAGCCCCTCTTCATTTATTTTTGCAAAAGCATATTTAACAGAACAACGATAATAACGATTGGTACGACCACTAACATTAATAGACGATACGTTTGATAAAATCCTTGCCCCATTTTACTACCCATTAGTAACTCCTGTTTTACAAAGCCTTTATCCACCACATAAGCAATAAAAATAGCAATCAACAAGTTACCTAAAGGTAGCATCAAATTGGATACTAAATAATCCGTCGCATCAAAAATCGACTTACCAAAAATGGAGACATCCGCTAGCATACTCGAAGATAATGCTGACGGAATTGCTGCAACAAAGACGATAACGCCAAGTAACAACGTTAACATTGCACGAGACATCTGCCATTTCTCCATAAATGCCGCTACCATGATTTCATATAAACTAAATGACGAAGTTAACGTCGCAAATAAAAACAGTAATAAAAACAGTGCTAAAAATACTTCCCCAAAAGGCATTTGACTAAATGCTGTTGGCAACACCATAAATAGTAGGCCAGGCCCGGCTTGCGGTTCTAAATCAAAGGCAAAGACCACTGGGAAAATAGCCAGTCCTGCTAAAAATGATACGAGTACCGTCAATAGCACAACTGAACCTGCTGCGTTCGGTAAACTTACATCTTTTTTCAAATACGAACTATACGTCACTAAACAAGAAAATCCAACTGCTAGCCCAAAGAATGACTGCCCTAAAGCCTCTAATAGCGCCTTCCCTGTTATATTTGAAAAATCAGGCCATAAGAAAAATTTTACACCTTCCATTGCCCCATCTAATGTTAATGCTCGAATAACAAGAACGATAAACATAATAAATAATAGTGGCATCATCCACTTATTTGCTTTTTCAATTCCATTTTGTACACCAAGCGAAATGACAACTACATTTGCCAGAGTAAATAATGCTAAACCTAGTAATGTAATCCACGGTGTGCTAATAATCTTGCCAAATAGCTCGCCCGGATTCACTGTCGGATCAATCACTGCTCCTGATACACCAAGGCCGCTATAAATAAAAATCCATCCACCTACAACACTGTAAAAGGTTAATAACAGAAAACAACCAAGTACACCCATACGTCCAACCCAAGCCCATGCAGGTTTCGTTGGAACGACTTTTTTATAGGCTGTAATCGCTTCTGACTGCGTACCACGCCCTAAAATATACTCGGATAACAACATTGGTAGGCCAATTAATAACGTGAACACCACAAAAATAAGAAAAAAGGCGCCTCCACCACTTTGGCCTGTTACATACGGAAGCTTCCAAATAGCCCCTAGCCCAATTGCGGCACCCGCCGATGCTAAAATAAACCCTAACTTACTGGACCACTGTCCGCTTTTTTCACTCATCTCTTCATTCTCCTCAAAACTAACTAATCTCGCATTAATTGTACATTAAAATAATAATTTAGAATAGACACTTCAACTATTTCATTTACTTGCTTTATTACCCAATAAAAACCTCGAATAATCAAAACTCGAGGTTTGCTCTAACTTATTTTAATTCACCCCAAACGATGCACAGCTTCTTACGAGAGCAGTTGTTGATATTCATCAATGACCTTAAAAGCCTTATAGGTTGCTTATACGTTATTTAAATCGATAATTGTCCCTATCGTATCGATCAAAATGTAATAAATTTGTGTATTTGTAGTACCTAATCATAAAATTCCATTACTTCTTCAATCACTTACTTCTGCTTCCTCACCTACTCTATATTTCCATTTTACTACCAAACCATACTTTTCTATGTTATTGTTTTCCTTAGACATAATTTTCAGTTATTTAAAACATAGGGAGATGATGATTTGGAAATTAAAACTTCTTATCAAGGAGCAACTGAACTTAGAATAAGGAATTGGGATGCTATGGACTGTTTAGGTGAAAAAATTATCGAAGTTAGAAACTCACAAAAAATTTATACAAATGACATAGTTGAAATTCAACAGGTTGTAGACTTTGGTCGGGTTACAGATGAGGCTCATAGAATACTTATTATTTTTAATTTAAAAAGAGATTTAGATAATCTTGGAGAAAAAATAATTTTATGAATTACTTTCAACAATCAAAACAATAGAAAGAATTTTTTCAACATAAAAAAAAGATGACCTTTATAGTCACCTTTTCACTTATAAGTAGCCATTTAGTTATTAAATTTTTGTTCGTAACGATGGAAGAATGCCACTGCGTGTGCTCTTGCTAGAGAATCATTTGGTTTAAACTCTTCATTTGTTTTAGTAGTTGTTAAACCATGATCACGAAGGAATTTAATAGCTTCTGACTGAGATACAGTTTTACCATAATGCATTGAAGCTAAGATGCGAGCAAAGTTCCCCCGTGTGATTTCTTTACCTGCAATGGCTTGTTTGGATGCTGTGTTTGCACCTAGGACTGGTAAAGAGTACTTAGTTGCCAGTTGGTAGTTTACGTCTCCATACCATGAAGTTTTAGCTGTCGTTGAAGCTAGTTCTGATGGTTTGAAGTATCGTAATAGGATCGATAACATTTGGTTTTCCGTTAAGTTCGTGTACGGTTTCAGTAAGTTTTCGTACTTACCTGTTGAAGGATTTTTCACGTTTGTGTATCCACTGATGATACCGATGTTGACTGCCCACTTAAAATCCTCAGCCCAGTATTGCTTTGCATTGTAATCAGCAAACTTTGATACATCAACATTTCCCGTTGTTGGCGGTGTTACTGGAGGGGTTGGCGTTGAAGCTGAGTAGTTTAAATAACTTGATGCTACATACCCCGCCGTTCCGTCACTTCTTTTCACAGGATACCAAACAAAATGGTTTTTCTTCGTCGATACTTTTTCATATTCAAAAGGACCCGTAATGGTAACCATTTCACCTTCACGTAAAGTACCTAAAGAAGGGCTTTCAGTAGTAGGTTTTGTCCTAACTGTTACATTCGTTATTGCACTCGCTTTTTGATTTGTTTCAAAATAATACTTCGATTTTGTTAATGGTAAATCAACATCATAGTTCATCTTTGAAAATTTAATATTTTCTTTGCTATTAGAGTCATATTGAAAATGTTCAGATGAAAAAGGTAGCTCTGTTAAGTCTATTAACTCCATTTTATTAATAATTCCTAGTATTCTCTCTTGATAGGCATTGGTATTTCTTTCACCAGTTGCTTGCACAATTGGACTATTTACTGGTTTAGTACCGTTATAAGCCATGATGGCGAAGTACCAATGTTCCAGTACATCTCTTTCCCCACCGTTGATGCTAGGTAAATCCTTTCGCTTAAACATAGCATCTAGAGTCTCTACACCAGCTTGAATATTATAGACAATATCGCTTTTTAGTCGATCTTGATTGTAGCCAGCTTGATTTGTAATTTGCATAATGCCAATTCCATTATCAGCTGTTACAATCGCTTCACCATTCTTATCAAAATGACGCCAATTTCCACTCTCCCCTTCTGCTATTGCCTTGACAATTTCAGGAGGAACATCATAAATCAGTGCTGTTTCGGTTAACAAACAGTTCATTGTCGAATAGTCAGGGTTTACTTTCGATGCAGAATTATACGCACATGTATTTGCAATATTATTGGCTAGTACATTTTGATCTATGTTGATAGATAGAGAGAGAGTCCCAATAGCAATAACACTAATCAATGGCTTCAATATCTTTTTCATATGTGATTATTCCACTTCCTTTCATATTTTTTAAAGTTAAAAGATTCAAATATATGTTAACATAAACCCAATATTTGAGACAGGGATAACATCCAATGATTCACTTATTTAACAGTGTTGATATATAAATGAAATAATTAACATATTATATTTGCTTTTGATTCGATAAAAGGTTAATTCCTTTCCCTTGTTAGGCCCGTGTATATTGGGAAATTATTTTACAATATATCTCCCTTTTTCAGACGACCACCATTTGAATCCTCTTCGTCATCTAAAAAACTACGCAATGGCAAATTTAAACAACAAAAAAACACCTCCTAGACATAACAGTCTAAAAAGGTGTCATTGCTTAAACACAATCCTAAATCATACTTTTTTACGCTTATTTAGATAAATACATTGTACGTTGTTGTTCAATCCATCTGCGCATCGTTGTAAACAATAATGCCATAATCGCCGTTAATAAAATGCCTTTGACAATATTAAATGGCAAAATGCCTGCCACAATCATTGTGTATAATGAATCGCCAACGACTGGCTCCATACCTAAGAAGTAAGTGTACATCGGTAAAAATACTGCGTAGTTTAATACGCTCATCCCTACCGCCATAACAATCGTTCCTGTTGCCAAACCGCCAACAAGACCAGCGATTGATTTAAAACGATTAAAAATAAATGATACTGGTAAAATAAATAATATACCTGTTACAAAGTTTGCAATATGACCAACTGGGACTCCTGTAGGCGTACCTGAGAAAACCCAATCCAAAACATTTTTAAATAACTCGACTAAAATCCCCGCTACTGGGCCCATTGTGATGGCTGCAAGTAATGCAGGCATATCACTGAAATCCACTTCTAAAAAAGCTGGGAACGGTGGAATTGGAAAATTAAAAAGCATTAATAAAAACGAAATACTACTCAGCATACCAATCGTAATAAACGATTGTAGTTTGATATTTTTCTTCATTGAAAACTCTCTCCTCTTTGCTGATTCAATCTTGCAAGAAGAAAGGTTACGACGTAATCGATTGTTATTTCACGAAAAAACCCTTATGCACATCAGCATAAGGGAGAAAAGGCATGATTAAATAGCGCCATTACTAGCTATTTTTTGAGCACAGTGCAATGAATAGACACACTGAAAAAAACGCTCGCACATAGCTTAATTCGTAACAACGAATGACGATCGTACCTTCATCTTCTCCCATCCAGACTATACTGTCGGCCTTGGAATCACACCAAGTCAGCCATGCAAAAAAAAGCTTTGCACAGGTCGCGGGCTGAAGAGCCATTTAGTAAATCATGCGAGCTATTGTAGTTTTAGACTACACTAGCGATTTACAACTCTATTACCGCCGGTCGGGATTTTCACCCTGCCCCGAAGATGAATCAATATTATTTTATAAATTAACTATAATGTTTTATCGCATAAAAGTAAATACTTCTGCTTAAAAAATTCCGATTAATTTTGTATGCTTTAATGTGTGATTTCCAAGCACTGATTTCAGTGGGTTCCTGCCCTTGCGAAGGGAGAAGCACAAAAAAGAGAAATTGCACAGTGCAATTTCTCTTTTTGTTTGAACTGAAATGACTTAGTACTCTTCCTCAGTAACTTCATTATTATGACCATTACCATTACCATTACCATTGCCGTTACCGTTTCCGTTGCCATTGCCGTTTCCGTTTCCGTTTCCAGGCTTAACAACAACTACATCGAATGTTAGTGTTTGTTCCCCATAGGTTACCGTAATTGTCGTATTACCTTGCCCTTTTCCTTTTACGACTCCTGCTTTGACAGTCGCTATTTTATCGTTTGCTACTTTATATGTTGCCAGTTTTGTCACATCTGTAACTGTTGTTGTTCCACCGAGAGTAGTGACTTCCGTAATCTTCACTGCCACTTCTTTACCGATTCTCGTTTCGACTTGTGCTTGGTCAATCTCTAGTGTTACGGTCGGTACTTCGACAGCAGGTGCTGTTACTGTCACGTTGACTGTCACTTCATTTTTACCATATGACACAGTCATAGTCGTCGTACCCTCACCTACTGCAGTAACCAATCCATTTACTACTGTGGCAACATTTTCATTTGCCACTACATAAGTCGCTTTGGACGTTACGTCTTCCTTCGTTGCCTCACCTTCTGTAGGCGTTGACGTTTCGGTTACCGCCAGTTGTGCAGTATCTCCAGCTGTTAGGTTTAACGCTGCTGGATTGACAGAAAGTGTAACGACCGGTTCTACTACTTCTTTTTCATAAATAATTGCTTCACCAACATTGCCCGCAGCGTCATGAATTACGACTGACACAGCGTTCGTATCTGCTGTTACTGGGAATGTGAAGCTACCATCTTGATTTAATTCAAAAGCAACAGGTGCTTGTACTTCACCATTTATCGTCGAAATATAAGAAGCTTTTAATTTATCATTTAAATTGTATTGTAAACCGTATAAATATAATTCGTCATTGTAGTCGATATATTTGTCTGTTACCTGTCCTGTAGCGACACCTTCAACTACTGAACCCGTAATTTCTGGTTTAGTCGATTTTACGATAATTGGTCCAACATAATCGGAAACTACGCCCGATGTTGCAAGAGCAGTGAAATCAATTGTATACAGACCATCAGGAATCGTTGTGGCAGGTGCAGATCCCCATGGTTTATACTGCCCACCAATATTCAGCGTATAAGAGCCTTTTCCTAGCGCAGTCCCTGCATGTAAATAGCCAATATAGCCGTCTCCGTATTCTCCACCGTCAGGATTCATAATATCCCAAATCTCGATATAGTTTGTTGTTACGTCACCCGTTAAAGTGAATGAAAGGACAGCAGAATCTTTTACGCCATCGCCATTAAAGGATAAGTCTGTTTCCGAAATTTTATAATCTTTAATTTGAGTCGTTGCCGCTTCACCAAAGTCAGCGGCGAATGGTAATGAAATTTCCGTCGCACCACCGTTAATATAAATATACCCTAGTATTTCAGAGCCATTTGGTGCCGTAGCTTGCGAAGCGGTTAATGTAATATTTAAAACTTGCTCACCATTTAGATTAAATGTTGGCTGATCGACTGTCACAGTTGCATCACCAAATGTTTTTATCACATCAATCGATACATTGTAGTTACCACCGTTGCCTTTTATATCTTTTACTAGCACTTGTTTCGTTACAGAAATATCTTGGTCTTTCAATGATTGAGGACCGAAAGTAACTGTACCTTTTAAGTTTTCTGATATGGCACCGCTACCATCTATCACTGCGCTATCAAGTGCATAGGCAAGAATTTCAGGATGTACAGCTGCATAAGCATTAACACGCCCTGCCCCCTGAGCAAACACATCGTATTTTGTTTTATCTAAAACCTTCGCTGTATTAGAAAGCGCCACTTTTACATCAAACGCAGTCCAATCGGGATTTGCTTGTTTGATTAATGCCACAATTCCTGCAATATGCGGCGTTGCCATTGAAGTTCCCGTTTTACGAGCATATGCTTCCCCATACTCTGCATTCGGGAAATCTTTTTTATACATTGGAATCGTTGACATAATATTTGTGCCAGGTGCACTGACATCTGGTTTAATGTCAAAGTTTGGTGTGGAAGGGCCACGGGAACTTGAAGAATTCACCTCATCACCTTCAGTCGTCGTCGAAGCAAATTGACTAAAGCTTACTTTTCCAGTTCCACCTGCTAATGCAGCCCGAATAGCATCGCCATCCGTTTGGGACATATCAAACGTTGGTAAAAACTCAAATGAATCACCAAGGAATGTACCTGAAATGTTCGGTGCATTTGTACCACCGGCAAAGTTGTGGATAATGGTTGCGATTGCACCATTTGCTTTTGCATTGGCAATTTTATCAACGAATGCGATATTGCCACGTGAAATCAATGCCACTTTACCTGCTACATCAATTCCTTGAAAATCTTTTACTTCCCCGTATCCTGGAATCGCAACGAGGTCATATTGTCCTTGCAGCTGTGTTGATAAATTTTGACCAAAAGTCGTGCCCATTAATGGCAGTTGTTTCATAAAGTTGTAGTTTCCAACTGTAATATTTACTTCCCCGTTATACATTACTTCAGGATTTGTTGTATTACCAACAGCAATTCCTAAACGTGCGGTTGCAGGCGTACCCATTGTTCCGCGATTTGGACCATAATTCCCTGTAGCAATAACACCGATTGTTCCAGCGATCATCGCATTATTAATAGCAAATGAACCCGCATCCGTTTCAGAATTTGCTCCGCCGCCTAGGGAAAGGTTAATGACGTCCATTTTTTCAATAACTGCCGTTTCAATTGCTTTGACAATACCCGATGTCGCACCACTTCCATAAGCCCCAAGAACGCGGTAAGCATATAGGTCTACTTTAGGCGCAATTCCTTTAATACCGAATTCGTTCGCACCGATTGCCGCAATTGTTCCAGCAACATGTGTACCGTGAGATGTATAGAACGCGCTTCCTTTTTCATTAAATTCAGGTGTCCCAGCTGGACGTTCTGTAGGCGATGTTTCCGATGCATCGTCATCTGCTCGAGGCTTCGTATAAGTTGCTGAATTGGGAATAAAGTTTTTCCCCCCTTTGTAAATCCCAGCAAACTCAGGGTGATCTGCATCAATACCAGTATCTAATACGGCTACTTTTATGCCTTGTCCTTCTAATCCTTCCTTCCATAGTTGTTCAATGCCAAGGAAAGAATTACTCGTATTCATATAAGCTTCTAATTGCTCTTCTTTATTTAGTTCTGAGGATTTCATCGTATTATCTTCGGATGCGTAAACCATTGCATCTGGTTCGATTAATGTAATCCCTTCAACTGTAAGCAATTTCGGCAAATCACTTGCTTTAACAGTTGCGGCAAATCCGTTTAAAACGGTATCAAATGTGTATCCTTGTGTCATCTGTACTTTTTTAGTAGCTAACTCTTTTTGTACTTTTGCTTGTTGTGCTCGGACATTTGCACGAACTTCATTTGCTCGGGCATTCGAGAATTTTTTGCCTTTGACTTGATTTATTCCTTGCTCTAGCGCTACTGGCGTTTCAGATAAATGAACGATAACTGCAATATCTTGATTGCCTGATATATTTTGTAAACTTTCGTGAAGAGTGGGACCATCTTTCGACAAACTCAACTGTTCAGCAATAGCCGCCTTTAGTTGAATAATACTTTCACTTTGACTATCCGGCTTGAATGGTTTCGATTCTTCAGCACGAGCACTCGACAATGGAACCATTAGAGAAAGCACCATAATGAAAGCAAGCATACTACTTAGGAACTTCGTAAACTTAAACTTTTTCAAATCTCATTTCCCCTTCCGTTTTTAGTTGTCACACTTTTTTGTTTAGTGTGGTATTTCCAATTTATCACATAGGAAGGAGTTCGAATATCTGAATATTCAAATATCGGTAATTATTAGTAGTTTATGATAGATAGATTAAATCTATCTTCCTAGTCATTTACTAGACAAGTAGAACTTTCAAATGAGTTTTGATTTAGCAAAATAAAAATGTACATGACTACCATTTAGTCATGTACATTTTAAGTGCGTAAGGATGTATTCCGTTACGGCATGATTTGTTTATTTGCCCCTACTGGGATGGGTAAGAACTGTGTTAAATCAAAGCCTTCCCAATTGTCCTGTACAACGTTATCGAGACGTAGCTTTTTATCAAAGCTTGCTGCTGTCAACATCATTGCCTCAATTAATTGGGTTGCCCGTACAGCATCCATTGTCGATAAATCGAGGGGTGTGTCAAACGTGACGACAACGCCACCCTCTTCTTCTTTTACAGTATAAGTGACATGATCCGGAACGACTGGCACATAAACATCATCTTTTTTATCACGCATTGTCAGTAGTGCTTCTATAACAGTAGGATACGTTTGGTGGAAATCAGGCGATAAATATTCAGTCCCATTTTCCTCTGTATATAAGTAATAGTTATAATGATTAGCATTTGTTAACGGTATTGGCTCGCTCGGCTCACCAGCTTGAGAAAACTCGTAAGCCGAACCATCAGCCTGTTTTATCGCAATAGCTTTATATTCAGAATCTGAAAAAGTATCTTTTAATGAGTTTAAATATTTCGTTACAGACGCTGAAGCTACATCGTATTCACTTTTCTCTGGTAGTACATGAACGAGTGTTTCGCCCTCTTCTGTAAGCTCGCCTTTATATGGATGGTAGTTTGCCAATCCAAGCGCTTCCTCATCAATTTGAGGTGCGTATTTTTTATACATTTGTAAAGTTGTAGGCTTTTTCTTGCCAAAATCGGCTGTTAATTTTTCGTTCGGTATAATATATGTCATTGGTATACTATCGGCATTGCCACCTGATAAGCCAATTTTAAATACGACTGCATTTGCTAAATCCTCTTCATACACCGATGTACGTAGCGACAGCATCCGCGCACGATCATCTGCACCTATATTGGCTTTCATCACGCCATCTGCATTGTCACCTTCACTTACTTCATGATTTTCCTGTATAGAAAAATTTTCAATAGGGGCGTTTGCCTCATCCTTAACGGGCGCATTATTCGTGAACAACAGATACCCCGCTATCGTTAGTACGAAAATAGCAGCAATACTACTAAACATTGGCCATCTACTTTTACGTCGCTTTATTGGCAACACGTCGTCTTGTTGAGCAGGCATGGATGATTCTTGTTCTTTGTCATCCGCTTGTGGTTGCATCGCTTCTTGAAGATGAATATTATCTTGCAACCGGGCATCAGCAAGCAAGCGTTTCAGCACTTCCTCTTTTGAACGGTGGTCAGTCAGCTTCGGGGCATTGTTCAACATTTGTTCAAGTTGGTCATCATCAAATTGTTTATGTGTCATTGCCTTTTCGCCTCCTGTTCCATTGCTTGTTGTAGATGTTGCCTTAAAAACTTAATGGCTCGATGTTGCGTCGTTTTAACCTTTGCCTCTGTCCAATCAAGTATTTGCGCCGTTTCTGTAATCGATAAATCTTGGAAATAGCGCATAATAATCACCATTTTTTGATCCCCTGTACATTTTTCAAGTGCAGACTCTATCTGCTTTAATTCATCACTGGCCTCTAGCACATCTTCCGGTGATGGTGTGGTTGAATGTAGTTGTTCCGTTTCCCAATCAAAAAAATCGAGCGAATGCTTTTTCCGCACAGCTTGCTTACGAAAATGATCAATTGCGACATTTTTAGCAATAGCAAACAGCCATGTTTTTTCACTGCTATTTCCTGCGAATTGCTCATAAGAGCGCAGTACACGGACATACACCTCATGTGCAAGGTCCTCAGCTAGTGTACGATTTTTTACAAGATAAATAAGAAACTGGAACACGTCTTGATGGTATGCATCGTATAATCGATGGAACACGGAGTCATTCAAAGCACTCCACCCCCGTTCTCATAGTATTTGTCGTTTATCGCTCGCACAAGTTACATCCAATATCTAGTTGGATGATATTTTACAATATGCCAATACATTACTAGAGCCGACATACAGCCGGCTCTTCGCAATAGGCATTCATCTTTAGTAAACCTTAGAAGAACATACAACGTCACCATCACTAAGATTTAGGTTAGGACTAGTTAGCAAAACAAATTTAGTCAAAGGGTAAATAGAAAGTAAAAGTAGTACCTTCTTTTAATACACTGTCGACCATAATATTTCCCGAATGCGCCTTGACAATATTGCGAGCAATCGCAAGCCCTAAGCCGGTTCCTCCTTTAGAACGTGTACGCGCTTTATCTGCCTTATAAAAACGTTCAAAGACGTAAGGTAAATCTTCCTGTGGAATACCGTGGCCTGTGTCCTGCACCGAAATTTTGGCAAATGTCGGTTCTTGCTCGACTTTGACTGTTACCGAACCTTCATCCGTATGACGCAGTGCATTATCGACTAAATTCGTTAACACTTGTTCTATACGATCCTCATCCATACTTATTAGTGCATCATCATCAAATGCACTAGTAAATAGCAACTGAACATGCTTTTCTTTTGCTACTTGCGCAAATTTTTGCGTAATGCGCTCAAATGTTGCATTAATCGGTACTTCATCTTTGTAGAGCGTCATATGACCAGATTCCATGCGCGCTAAATCCAATAGATCCGTTACTAATCGACCCATACGCTTGGATTCATCATAAATAATTTTAGTAATTTCATTCCGCTCTTCCTGATCTTGAATAAAATCATCATCCATGAGCGCTTCTGAATAGCCTTGAAGCATTGAAATAGGGGTACGTAACTCATGTGACACATTGGCAATAAAGTCCGAGCGCAGCTTTTCTAGACGATGTTGCTCTGTCATATCACGGATAACCGCAACGGCTCCTCGTATCAATTCCCCACTATAGAGCGGGCTAATCGTAAATGTATAATAATTTCCATCCATTTCAATTTCTTCTTCCAGCTTATCTTCAAACATCAGCACATGATCGAGCATATGGTACAGTTCTGGTGGGATAGGCTTGGCACTTTGCGAGCCTTTATTAACAAACCATTTTTGCATTAAGCGCTCCGCTGGTGGGTTGCTAAGTAAAATCGTACGATCGCGATTAAATGTAATTACAGCATCCGTCATAGAAGTTAATATATTGGACAATTGCTCATTTTCTTGATTAATTACTTCTAAGTTATGCTTAAGTTGACGTCCCATTTGATTGAAAGCAACTGCAAGTTGACCGATTTCATCATTTTGCGTTGTCGGCATTTTTGCCTCGAAATTACCTTTTGCAATTTCAAAGGCTAGCTCGCGCATTTTACGTAATGGCGACGTAATACGGGATGATAAGAAAAATGCGAAAAATGTCGTTAACACAAAAGCAATAAATGCCGCTAAAAAGACAATTTTCGTCGTCTCTTTCGATGTTTTATGTAAAGCATCAGGGCTTTGATAAATAAAGACGGCACCGTGCACTTCATTTTCCACATTTAAAGGGAAACCTAGCACGACATATGATTCCATTTTTGCTTCATCGGTTGACGATGGCATCAGCATTTCTTTAATAACAGGTTTATCGGATTTAAAAATTTCATGGAATGATTTATTCGCTAAAATTGCTTCTTGAATTTCTTCTTTATTGACGCCTTCCTGCATCGCAAAGGATACTTCCAAATGATTAATGGCAATAAGTGCATTCGTACCTTCAGGTAAAATTTCGGTTAGCAGTTGCGAAGTCGATTCCGCTGTCTCATTGTCGTCCACTATACTCGCTATTGTTGCAGCGGTTTGACGCAAAGAAATCTCCGCTTGTTGCATATGATAGTTTTGAAGAAATTCCAGCATTAAAACCGTGAAAACAAATAATACAAATGAAACGAGAAGCAATATGGTTACCCATAGCTTCCCGACAACACTGTTCCATATTCTATTCATTGACAACCTCAAATTTGTAGCCAACGCCCCAAACAGTAACAATCATTTTAGCAGCGTTTTCTGATACACGATTGAGCTTTTCACGTAATCGCTTAACATGTGTATCGACAGTACGTAGATCGCCAAAGAAATCGTAATGCCAAACCTCTTTTAGTAATTGTTCACGGTCAAATACTTTGTCTGGAGATTTTGCAAGGAAATACAATAATTCATACTCTTTCGGCGTTAAATTTACTTCGATGCCTTCCGCCGTTACTCGGTGTGCATCATGATCAATCATCAAGTGTTGGAACACCACTAAATCTTTTGATGACGATGCATTAGTCGCAGGTGAAAATGCTTGTGAGCGACGTAAAATCGCTTTTACGCGAAGCACCACCTCGCGAGGACTAAAAGGCTTTACAATATAATCATCTGCCCCTAGCTCGAAGCCTTGTACACGGTTGGCTTCCTCACCTTTAGCAGTTAATAAAATAATTGGCGTTGCAGCACGTTCACGTATTTCTGCACAAACTTCTAGCCCATCTTTTTCAGGCATCATAATATCTAGTAAAATACAGTGATACTCTTTTTCTAAAGATTTCTCGATCGCTTCTTCACCATTCTCTGCTTCGTCGACTTGGTATCCTTCGCGCTCTAAATACATTTTTAATAAGCGGCGGATACGATCCTCATCGTCTACTACTAATACTGAAATATTTTCTGACACTTTCACGATCCCTCTCTTCCGATCTTTCTCTACCCTCTATTGTACATGGTACACTACGTCTTGAAAAGAAAAGAAAGCCCTTTCGCTGCAGCGAAAAGGCTTTTGTTTCCCATTGTTACGCGTAGGAGTGTAAACCTGCAAGAATTAAGTTAACAGCAATGAGGTTAAATAGAATAATACCAAAGCCAATTAATGCTAACCAAGCTGATTTTTCACCTTCCCAACCTTTCGATAGACGTAGATGTAGGAATGCTGCATAGAATAACCATGTAATAAGAGCCCATACTTCTTTCGGGTCCCATCCCCAGAAACGACTCCACGCAAGTTGAGCCCAAATCA